>CALNFG010000022.1 GCA_939792625.1 uncultured Prevotella sp. | reverse complement strand
TGCCAGCACTGTACACATCCGTCATAAACAGAAAGAGAGGGATTGGGTATTACAAGTTTTTCGTCAATACCAATAATATTTCCAAAGCCTTCACAAACAGGGCAAGCGCCTATGGGTGAGTTAAATGAAAACATATTGTCATTAGGCTCTTCAAAACATAAACCGTCAGCCTCAAACTTATCAGAAAAATCATAGGTTATATTTGACGGAAAAAAAACAATACGACAAGAACCTTCTCCTTCAAAGAATGCTGTCTCAACAGAATCGGCAATACGTGACACTGTATCCTGAGCATCATCTACAGTCAATCTGTCTATCAAAATAAAAACTTCACCCGTATTTATTTTATCTATATTGTTTATGGCTTCTTCTATCTGTACGAATTCTCCATTATGATAAATACGAGAAAATCCCTGTTGAAGATATATTTGCAGTTGACGTTCAAGAGTATTGTTTTCATTTATATGCAGTCTCGACAAAATTACAAACTTTGTGCCTTTTGAAAACGAATTCACACATCTTAGTATATCATCCACAGTATGTCTTTTCACTTCAACTCCGCTTATTGGAGAGAATGTATGACCGATTCTTGCAAAAAGCATGCGCATATAATCATATATTTCCGTGCTTGTGCCTACGGTAGAACGTGGATTTCTTGTATTAACTTTCTGTTCAACAGCAATAGCCGGAGGCAGTCCTTTTATATAGTCAAAGTCTGGCTTGTGCATACGTCCCAGAAACTGGCGTGCATAGGCTGACAAACTTTCTACATAACGCCTTTGTCCTTCAGCATACAGCGTATCAAAAGCCAGAGAAGACTTTCCTGAGCCTGACACTCCGGTTATTACAATAAACTTATTATGCGGAATGTCAAGGGATATATTTTTTAAGTTATTAACCCTGACATTTTTGAGTTCAATACAATCACTCATTCTTTTATATTTTACTATATTTAAAGGCTCCAATAACACCTATTTATCATAATACATGTTAGTTTGCAAATTCTTGCTTTACGGTCAGCATCCTCTCAGTTTGCGTTGCCTGTCATGCAAAGTACGGTCAATTTATCTGACTCTCAGTCTGTCGCCGACTTTGATTGAATAATCCGGATTTAAATCATTCATCTTATACAGGCTTTCAAGTCTTATGCCATAATATTGTGCTATTGAATACATACTTTCACCGGCTTTTACCACGTGCGGCCTGTTCTTGTATACCTTTTCTGCTTTTTTCTGTTTTTTCTTAAGATAAATTATTTCTCCGGGAACAAGCCTGTCATTCTTGTCACGTTCATTATATTTGGCAATCTTCTTGTACGATATGCCAACTTCTCTACCTATAGTCTCGAAAGTGTCACCTTGTCGGGCTTTCAGATAATAATTTTTGTTATAAATATGTATCGGGTGTAAATCCACGCCTGCTGCAACATCTTTTACAGACGAGCGTTCAACCATAAACTTATCATACTTCTTTGCCTTGTCATACCGATGCAATTTATATAGTTCTATTATATTTATCAATTGTTTGGCGTATGCAGGATTCGTGGCATATCCACATTTCTTCAAGCCTCGTGCCCAACCTTTGTAATCTGTGCGTTTAAGTTTAAACAAGTTTCTATAGCGCGGCTGTTCGGTAAGAAATTTACTGTGGTCTTCATAACTCTCATAGACATCGCGGTAAACTCTGAAACATTCATTAGGTCTGTCGTCGTCATAAGATGTCGTGGCACCAATCCAGTCATGACATTTTATACCGAAGTGATTGTTGCTTTTACGTGCAAGGTCACTTGTACCTGCTCCACTTTCAAGCAGACCTTGAGCCAAGGTGATACTTGCCGGTATGTTATGTTTTAACATTTCGGCTATGGCTAAATCTTTATATTGGTCGATATACGTTTGATATTGCGAGTTCCAACGTATTTGTGCGAAAAGGGACACACTTGTCAACAACATGATCCCTATCAGGAAAAACTTTTTCATACTTTTGTGCCAAATTTATGCAAAAGTACGGCAATTCTGTATGTTTTCAAAATTTTACTTGATAAAATTCTATAATCTCAGTTACAATGACTATTTTTGCATAAAAATATCAATTTATGGAAAAAGGAATTAAAAATATCATTGAAACATCAGTTTCAAATGAGAACACGGCTGCCACCATGGGCAGCGGCACACTTGCAGTTTTTGCCACACCTGCCATGATTGCGCTTATTGAAGAGACAGCATGGAAAAGTGTGATGCCATATCTAGACAATGGTTTATGCACTGTCGGTACAAAGCTTGACATAAATCATGTCTCTCCTACTCCGGTGGGAATGTCTGTAAAATGTGAAACCGAACTAATCGAAATTGACGGACGCAAGCTAAAATTCAAGGCCGACGTCTATGACGAAACCGGACTCATAGGTACTGGCACGCATGAACGTTTCATCGTGACGTCAGATAAATTTCAACAAAAAGCCGATTCCAAAAAAGCATGAAACACATGTCGACTGCTATCTTGCACCCGGTTTGCGGATGGCAGATTTAAGCTTTGTATAAAACCTTGTAAATTAAGACATTATAAAAGGTGGTCTTTAACGTTGCTAAAGACTACCTTTTAGCTCGTCAAAGCTTACCTTTTGGCGTACAAAAGGTAACATGTGACAATATGGCAGACTATTACCTCACAATGTAATCGCAACAAACAATATCAGCCGCCCCGGTTAAACAAGCGCGAAAATATAACAGAATATTATCCGTTTTTCAAAAATAAAATGTAATTTTGCGCACAAATATACACTAAAATGAAAAAAATAGGCTCAAAGAAATTCGTGATTCCGGCCGTGGCATGCCTCGCCGTAATACTTTTCTTATGCTACTACTTCTTTCTCACACCGATGACGGCCAAAAGCGAAAGCCGCTTTGTATACATTGATCAGGATGACAACATCGATTCAGTGTATGCCAAACTGGACACCATCGCCACTCATCATTCCTTATCGGGATTCAAAACTCTGGTGAGACACAGCTCATACGCCGATCACATACGCAGCGGACGTTATGAGATAGAAAAAGGCAACAGCGCATTCACAGTGTTCCGAAAATTGAAAAACGGCATGCAGTCATCTCTCCGTCTCACCATTCCGAGCGTGCGCACGGCAGACAGACTGGCCGGGATACTGTCGCGGAAACTGATGGCCGACAGCCTGTCAATATACAAAGCTCTGACTGATTCAGCCACATGTGCCAGATATGGTTATACTCCGGAAACAATGTTGTGCATGTTTATTCCGAATACATACGAAGTATATTGGAACACATCGGTAGACAAGTTGCTTGACAAGATGAACAAAGAGAACAAGAAATTCTGGAACTTCGAACGCACAAAGAAAGCCGAGGCAATGGGCTTCACCAAAGAAGAAGTGATAACACTTGCAAGCATCGTAGATGAAGAAACGGCCAACGACGCAGAGAAACCCATGGTGGCAGGAATGTATTACAACCGTATCAAGACAGGCATGCCACTGCAAGCTGACCCGACAATAAAGTTTGCGCTCAAAGATTTTGAAATACGCCGCATATATCACAACATGCTGAACGTGAACAGTCCATATAACACATATAAAAATATTGGTTTGCCCCCGGGGCCTATAAGAATACCCACAGTGGCAGGAATTGACGCCGTGCTTAATCACGTTCACCACAACTATCTGTACATGTGCGCCAAAGAAGATTTCAGCGGTACTCACAACTTTGCCGAAACTTATGAAGAACATCTGCAAAACGCCGCGAAATACTCGAAAGCACTTAACGAGAGAGGCATAAAGTAACATAAACAGAAATTCTCACAGTACAAACCGGAAACACAAATAAAACGTGCCGGCATATACCGTCCGGCAAAATCAGGGTAAATAAAAACAATTAGCGATATGATAACGGAAGAGAAAAATAACGAAGAGAAAAAAAGCATCAGCTTTGTTGAGCAGATTGTGGAGAAAGACCTTGCCGACGGGAAAAACGCCGGCAGAATACAGACAAGATTCCCGCCAGAGCCCAATGGATATCTGCACATAGGCCACGCAAAGGCCATTTGCATGGACTTCGGAGTAGCTGATAATTACGGAGGTATATGCAATTTGCGCTTTGACGACACCAATCCCAGCAAGGAAGACACAGAATATGTAGACTCGATACTGAACGATATCAGGTGGCTCGGCTTCAAGTGGGCAAACGTATATTATGCTTCTGACTATTTCCAGCAACTTTGGGACTTTGCCGAATGGATGATAAAAGAAGGCAAGGCATACATCGACGAACAGACAAGCGAGCAGATAGCCGAACAGAAAGGCACACCGACACAGCCCGGCACGCCATCACCATACCGCGACAGACCGGTAGAAGAAAGCCTCGAACTGTTCCACAAGATGAATACACCTGAGGCAGAAGAAGGCTCGATGGTGTTGCGTGCCAAGTTTGACATGGCCAATCCGAACATGCACTTCCGCGACCCGATAATGTACCGGATAATCCACACTCCGCATCACCGCACGGGAACAAAGTGGCACGCTTACCCCATGTACGATTTTGCACACGGACAAAGTGACTTCTTCGAAGGCGTCACTCACTCTATCTGTACACTCGAGTTTGTCCCCCACCGTCCTCTTTATGACAAATTTATCGACGAACTGAAGATATACAAGGGAGAAGCCGACAACATCAATGACTTCAGACCGAGACAGATTGAGTTTAACCGCCTTAACCTTACATACACCGTGATGAGCAAGCGCAAGCTTCACGCACTTGTCGACGAGGGTAAAGTCAGCGGATGGGACGACCCGCGCATGCCCACTTTATGCGGAATGCGCCGCAGGGGATACTCTCCTGAAAGCATAAGAAACTTCATCAAGAGCATCGGTTACACCAAGTTTGACGCACTTAACGACATGGCTCTGCTTGAATCGGCCGTACGGGATGATCTGAACAAACGGGCCATAAGAGTATCTGCCGTGCTTAACCCTGTAAAGCTTGTCATAACCAACTATCCAGACGGACAGGTGGAAGAGCTTGAAGCTGTAAATAATCCAGAAAACGAGGCGGACGGCAGCCACACAATAACGTTCAGCAAGAATCTCTGGATTGAACGCGATGACTTTATGGAGGAAGCTCCAAAAAAATTCTTCCGCATGGTTCCGGGACGCGAAGTACGTCTGAAGAACGCTTATATCGTGAAATGCACAGGATGTACAAAAGATGAAAACGGCAATATCACGGAGATACAGGCCGAATACGATCCAACGAGCAAGAGTGGCATGGAAGGAGCCAACCGCAAGGTAAAAGGCACTCTCCATTGGGTTAGCGCGGATCACTGCAAGAAAGCCGAGATAAGAATATATGACAGGCTGTTCAACGTTGAAAATCCATCGGCAGACGAACGGGATTTCAGAGAGCTTCTCAATCCGGATTCACTGACCGTTATATCCGACTGCTACGTTGAAGATTATGCAGCCGAAAAGAAACCCGGAGAATATCTGCAGTTCCAACGTATCGGATATTTTATGGCCGACCTCGATTCTGCTCCCGAACATCTTGTCTACAATAAGACTGTCGGACTGAAAGACACTTGGTCGAAAATAAAAGGCAACTGAACGGATAATACTGTCATATAGTAATCTTACTCTCACACAAGTTGTTAAAGGCAAACACATTGCAGGCAGAATCACAAACATACTTCACTGCCATACAAGACAATGATGTGTTGCCTTTAACTGCTTTTTAAAAATTCTCCGGCCATTACAAATACTAAAAACATAAGAACAAATGTCATACAACTCTGAAGATTATTTTCTTTCCAATGATTTCCACTCACTGCTAAAACGGTTTGAGGAAAATGAAAATAACGGCGGATATGTGTTGCTCAACTCCGACGAACTGATAGATATTGCAGAATATTATCATAATAACGGTAATCGCGGACGGGCTTCAGAAATAACAGAAAAGACATTGGCTTTATATCCGGGAAGCGCAGCCCCGCTGCTATTCAAGGCGAGAATCGCACTTATTGAAGAAAATGATATCGCCAAGGCAGAAAGATATACTGAGATGATTGAGGATAAAAGTGATCTTGAATATTTTTACATGAAAGCTGAAATAATGCTGGCTCAAGGTAAGCCTGATAATGCCAACCAATACCTCGAAGATATGTTCAGCACGGTTTCAGATGAAGACAAAGATTATTTTACGATAGATTCTGCCGCGCTGTTTATCGATTATGAGTATACTGACTTTGCCGAGCAATGGCTGGAACGCACAGAAGACAAAGAACTTATAGAGTATAAAGAACAGTCTGCGCGCATATTGATGGAAAAAGGCGAATATGAAGAAAGCAAGAAATTATTCAACGAACTGATAGACCTGGATCCCTACTCCACACAATATTGGAATGCACTGGCGTCATCACAATTCTTCAACAACAACATAGAAGATTCTATTCAAAGCAGCGAATATTCAATAGCCATCAATCCGCAAAATACAGTAGCTTTACTTAATAAGGCAAATGGATTGTATAATCTTGGCAATTTCAAGGAAGCACTGAAGTACTATCAGCGATACAACGAACAATGTCCGGATGACGAAACCGGTGAAATGCTCATGGGATTCTGCCACCTGTTGCTTGACGAATTTGAGGAGGCAGTGATTCATCTTACAAAAGCTGAGAAACTGGCAAAGCCCCAATCACCCAATCTTATAGATATTTACAAAGATTTGTCTTTTGCCTTGTGTCGCACCAACCGAGTGGATGAAGCCATGACCGTTATGGATAAGACCCTAAAACTTGACTGCGATCATAATGAAATGCTTGTATACAGAGGCAACATGCTCATGGGATGCGGACGTCTGGCTGAATCAAAAAGATGCTTCATAAAGGCATTAAAGAATTCTAAATTCTCACCGAATATCTTTATGCTGATATCCATCTCAGTGTTTGAGGCCGGAGACATAAAGCTGGCATACAAAATGTTCCACTTGTTGTTTTCAAATTATAAAGAATGGAAAGACGGATATGCTTATTTGGCAACATGCTGTTATGAACTAGGAAAGACTGATGAATTTCTTGAATGTCTGAAAAAAGCTGCAATAAACACGCCCTCTGATTTGAAAATGCTTTTGGGAAGACTTTTCCCCGAAGGCATGAAACCGGAAGACTATTATCAATATCTCATCAACAATAACAAGAACAAGCAATAAAACAAAAGCCGCAACTTTCATTGACATTTGCTTTGAAAGTTGCGGCTGATGCTATTATTCACGTTTATTATTTCTTTTTCAATCCTTTATAAATAAGAACACCTATAACGATTACAGCCAGAGCCAACAACACATAACCTATTTCATGACTGTATTTTGTGGCAAGCTTATAAACATCATCAGGCGTTTTAAGATCTGTATATCTGTAAATAAGATATCCGATTAAAGCCAATACGCTGTTCCATAATCCGGCACCCAAAGTGGTATAAATAAGAAAATGGTCCATACGCATCTTCGCAAGACCCGCCGGAATACTTATAAGCTGACGTACGGCCGGTATCAGACGCCCAAAGAATGTTGACGCGGCACCGTGGTCACGGAAGAATTTTTCTGCTTTCTCAACACTTTCACGATCAATCAGACACATGTGTCCGATACGGCTGTCAGCAAACCGATACACTATCGGACGGCCCAGCCAGCGCGCAAGATAATAATTGAACAATGCACCGATGTCAGCACCGATTGTTGCAAAAACAATAACTAAAAAAATGTTCATACTGCCATCTGCCATTGCTTTCCATGCAGCCGGCGGAACAACTACCTCTGACGGGAATGGAATGAAAGAACTCTCAATGGCCATAAATACAGTAACGACCCAATAATTCAAGTTTTCAAGAACCCATCTGAACAATTCTACAGAATTCATTACCTCTAATTTAGTGTTATAAATAAATTTGGTTGCAAAGATACAGACTTATAATGTAAGAAACGAATAAAAAGCTGAATAAAAACCATTAACTGTTTCTAATCATTTTTAAATATTACTATATGTTCAGAAATAATCTGCCTTATCTTAAAAAGTTTTCAGTTCCTCATAAATTCTTTGTACAGGAAGCCCCATTACATTGAAATAGCTTCCACAGATAGATGTCACACCAACATAACCAATCCATTCCTGAATGCCATAAGAGCCGGCCTTGTCAAATGGCTTGTAACGTTTTACATAATAAGTGATCTCTTCATCTGAAAGCATCTTGAACGTTACATCCGTAACAACCGAAAAACGCTTCTGTTTGTCAATGGTTGTAAGACAGACTCCCGTAACCACCTGATGTGTCTTCCCGCTCAACAGATGTAACATCTTGCATGCGTCATCAAAGTCATTCGGTTTACCTAAAACCTTATCCCCTACAACAACTATGGTATCAGCCGTTATCACAAGATTATTTCCCTGTAATTCACTTTTATAAGCTTCAGCTTTTTCTGCCGCAATGTATTCAGCTATTTCCATAACCGGCAAGTCATCAGGATATGATTCATTTATTCCTTGAAGTACGCGCACTTCAAAATCCAAATCAAGACCAGCCAGCAGTTCTTTTCTTCTCGGACTGTTGCTGCTCAATATTATATGATAATCTGTTTTCATAAACTTACCTTTATTTAATCACCATCCGAAAGCTTTTTCATCGGACAACCATTTACCTTGTGCGCGGAGTACTTGCTCGATAACATCACGTCCGCATCCTTTTCCACCCGGTATATGACTTATATATTTGCTTATGGCTTTAATATCAGGACATGCGTCTGCAGGACAACACGGACATCCGCAACGGCTCATCACTTCATAATCGGGTATGTCGTCTCCCATATAAAGTACTTGTTCATCACTAAGCGCATATTTTTCAAGCAAACAGTCGTATGCTTTAATTTTAACAGAACAACCCATAAGTATATCATCAACACCAAGATGTTTATACCTTAAACGTACACTTTCAGTTGTACCTCCGGTCATTATCACAATTCTCAGTCCTGACTTGCATGCGAGCTGAATAGCATATCCGTCTTTAATATTCACCGTGCGCATCGGCTCGCCAGAAGGATGCAACGGTATTGTATCAGCGCTCAACACACCGTCGACATCAAATATCACGGCTCTGATTTTTTTTAAATCATAGTTTATCATCTTTTATTCTCTTTATCTTTTCTGTGCTGTTTGGTTTATGCTGACACTCATATACTCATAAATTTTCTTGAAAACAGGATTGTCTTTGAGCAGTTCCGACTGTAACCTTATTATATTCTGGTCATAACGCACTGCCGGACCGGTCTGTGCTTCGACGGGTGAGCAAGTATGAACTTTTCTTGCTGTTTCGTCAATAAGCGGCATCATGACATCAAACGAAATATTATGTCTCCGTAATATCTCAAAAGAAATTCCATAACAATGGTTTACGAAATTACATGCAAATACGGCTGCCAGATGTAGATATTTACGCTCTTCAGAATTCATCCGGTAAACACGGTCAGACACACTGCCTGCCAAACTCAAGGCCGTTTCCAAAGCTATATTATCATTACCTTCAATAAAACAAGGTATTTCTTTGAATTTAACCTCTTTATTCTTTGAGAATGTCTGCATGGGATAAATTACGCCATAATGCAAAGCCATGCCTTCAAACACATTTATAGGAACACTCCCTGCCGTATGAATGAATATTTTATCTTCACGTCCATTACATAATTGTGGCACGACATCAGCCATTGCATTATCACTTACAGATATTACATAAACATCCGCATCATTATTTATTTTGTCGATATTTGTTACGGGAGAGCAGTCAAGCAACATTGCCAATGCCGAAGCCGACTCATAAGTACGGCTATATACTTGTAAAATATCATTGCCGGCTTCGTGCAAGGCTTTTCCGAAATTTGTTGCAAGGTTGCCGGCTCCAACAAAAACAATCCTCATACGTTCTTCATCAATATTTATTTATATGAACATTTTCCCATTTCAGAGACTCTTCGTCTTGACTTTTTTTAGTTTCTGCCTTAAAACCGAAACCGATAACACACAATACTTTCATTTCTGCCGGAATGTCAAGTATGCCATGTATCACGTCGTCTGCTGAAGTTCCGTCACTGAGTCCGCGTCCTCTCATCTGTACCCAACATGACCCCAGCCCCAAATCTTCAGCCTGCAACTGCATTGAAAATGCCGCTATCGAACAATCTTCTATCCAACAATCATTTGTAACGGGGTTGTCAGCTATCACCACGGCCAAAGCTGCTGACTTCAAGAATCCGGCTCCGTAATCTTTTGCATCAGCCAGTTTTTCAAGTTCGGTCTTATCGTCTACAACGATAAAATGCCATGAACGGCGTCCTCTTGATGTAGGTGACATCAAAGCCGCACGCAATATAAGACTTACGTCTTCTGCGCTTATGTCATCAGCAGAAAAAGATCTGTAGCTGCGACGCATACTTATGAGTTCACTGAAATTATTCATTCGATTTGTTTGTACGTTGCCACAAAGGTAGGCAAATAAAAGCCAAAAACAAGTCAGCTTATTGTTTTTTTATAAAAGATTTATTATTTTTGCGCTATGAATAAAGTCAATATTGCCATAATCACAAAAAGCGAAGAACTTCCACGGATGCAGTGCCGGAACTTCTTCCATAGCTGTGATTTGTTCAGGATAATAGAAAACACTCCCGGACAAAAGCCTTATATGGCAATAGCTTATAATGACAGAGGTGACATTATCGGACACATGCTCGTAATGTTGCGCCGCAGAGGGTCTCTCATACCTCCATACTTATTCACCCAGGCACGAATTTACGGAGAGGGCGAATATTCAACTGAATGTGACAGAGAAACTGTTTTTGGCTGTATGTTACAGAAAATGGTAAGGAGATTGAGAATGGGCACATGCCTTTATATAGAATTCAGTGACCTAAGCACAAAGATGTTCGGATATGCCAAGTTTCGTGAAAACGGCTTTTTCCCGGTACATTGGATGGAAATACACAACTCTCTGCACAGCATGAATCCGGCAAGAAGGCTTACCACAAGAATGAGAAAACTCATAATAAGAGCCAGAAAATCAGGACTTTCTACAAAAATAGCAAAAACCAACAAAGAATACAACGACTTTTTTAAAATCCTAAAGAACTATGTAACACTTAAAATCAGACGCTTCATTCCTGATTCAAAATTATTTACAGACTTGTTCCACAACAGCCAGTGCAATCTTTTCACGACTTATGACGATAACAAAATAACAAGCGGCTGTTTCTGCGTTTATTCAGAAGACAATTGCTATCTATGGTACATGGCCTCGAAACGCAACCTGCATAAAAGACGTGCCAATGCCATGACTGTATGGACTGCCATAAAACACGCCTACGACAACAAATACAGGCATATATACTTCATGGATGTCGGCTTGCCTTTCAAGAAAAACCGTTTCCGCGAGTTTATACTTGATTTCGGCGGAAAGCCTGTTGGCACGTTCCGTTGGTTTCGCTGCTCGTTCAAGTGGATCAATAATATTTTATCTTGGCTTTACAGAGAATAAACAGACTTTTATCAGTGTAAGCGCCATTCCACACATGATAGCCGATTGACTGCTTACACAATATTTCCGCAGTGCTTTCGTTAATATAACATGATGAAAAGAATGCGTATAAACTTTATCATATTTATGCTTTTGTGTGTTATCGGCATAAAAGCCCAAACATTCACACTTCAGGGTAAGGTCACAGACAGCCAGATGAATCCCATTGAGCTGGCGACAGTAGCGGTTGTGCAACAAGGAAAAATGACAATGACCAACCTGAAAGGTGAATATTCAATAAAACTTAACTCTGCCGATAGTGTGGTGGTAAGATTCTCTATGGTGGGATACAAAACCAAGACACGCGTACTGAGACATCCGAGAGGCAAACAGACATTGCTGATACAACTCTTTGAAGACGGATTACTGTCTGAAATAACCGTTACTGAACAGAAGCGCCAAATGGGTACCACACAGCAGCTTGACACAAAGGATATTAAAAATGCGCCAAGTGTGACGGGCAATGCCGTAGAAGAAATGATACAGGCACAGGCCGGAGTGTCTACCCACAGTGAACTCTCATCACAATACAACGTGCGCGGAGGCAGTTTTGACGAAAACAGCGTATATATAAATAATGTGGAAATGTACCGACCTTTCCTTGTGCGCAGTGGCCAGCAGGAAGGTCTGTCTGTCATCAATCCCGACATGGTGGAATCCGTCGGATTTTCAACCGGAGGATTTGAAGCCAAATACGGAGACAAGATGTCATCAGTGTTAGACATCACATACAAAAAGCCAAAGAAGTTTGAAGCCAAAGCTTCAGCCAGTCTCCTCGGTGCAAGCGCATACGTAGGTTTCAGCACTAAGAAATTCTCATGGAGCAACGGCGTAAGATACAAAACCAATAAATACCTGCTGGGTTCACTTGAAACAAAAGGCGAATACCAGCCGACATTCCTCGACTATCAGACATACCTTACATACGAGCCGAGCAAACGCTGGTCAATAGAACTGCTGGGTGACATATCGGAAAATCATTATGACTTTATTCCGGAAGACCGCGAGACATCTTTCGGAACAATGGAAAACGTCAAAGCCTTTCGCGTATATTTTGACGGCCAGGAGAAAGATGTGTTCCGTACGTATTTCGGCTCGTTAAGTCTGTCGAGAAAATTCGGAGAAAAGACAAAACTGTCATTAACCGCGTCAGCATTTCACACCAACGAACAGGAACGCTATGACATACAGGGACAATACTGGCTGACGCAAACCGAAACCAGTGAGAATCTCGGCGTGGGAACATACATGGAGCATGCACGCAATTACCTTGAGGCAACAGTAAAAAGTCTGAAACTGTCATTGAGTCATAAATCAAAGAAACACGATATACAGGCCGGTCTGACCTATAAAATAGAGAACATAAAGGAGAACAGCAAAGAGTATGAAATGCGTGACTCCAGCGGTTACAGCATCCCCCACACCGGTCAGGACCTGTACATGATATACTCGCTGAATGCCCGCAACTCACTCGACGCCAACCGTCTTGAAACCTACATACAGGACACATGGCGTTTCTCAAGCAAGGGCGGCCATACGTTTTTCACATTTAATTACGGCATACGTTTCAGTCATTGGAACTTCAACAAAGAGAGCATCTTCAGTCCGCGTGCATCTCTCGGCATCGTGCCGGCATTCAATCATGACGTAACCTTACGTCTGGCAACCGGCATATACTATCAGGCACCGTTCTTTAAGGAACTGCGTGACACATCGACAGTCAACGGCGTGACTTACGCCACTCTGCGCCGAGACATCAAGAGTCAGCGTTCAATTCACTTCATAGCGGGATTTGACTATCGCTTCAAAATGAAAGAGCGTCAGTATAAGTTTACGGCCGAGGCTTATTACAAGGCTTTGTCCAACATTGTTCCTTACACTGTCAACAACGTAAAAATAGTATATGACGCCAGTCAACAGTGCAGCGGCCACGCTGCAGGAATTGACCTGAAACTGTACGGAGAGTTTGTGCCCGGTACTGATTCATGGGTGAGTCTGTCGCTCATGAACACACGCATCAACATTAACGGCAAGAGCATACCCATGCCTACAGATCAGAGATATTCGCTCAATCTGTTTTTCACCGATTATTTTCCCGGAACAGAACGCTGGAGAATGTCATTGCGCCTGGCATTTGCAGACGGTCTGCCGTTCAACGCACCGCACAGCAGTCTCGACATAATGCCGTTCCGTGCCCCTGCATACAAACGTGCTGACATCGGCATGAGCTACCGCCTCCTTGACAACGACAAGCGTGAACGCAAGTCTCCGTTCAGAAACATCTGGATAGGCGTAGACTGCCTTAACCTGTTGGGCATAAACAACGTAAACTCGTATTATTGGGTTACAGATGTCACAAACCAGCAATATGCCGTGCCAAACTATCTTACCGGCAGGCAAATAAACGTCAGAGCCACCTTCGAGTTCTGATACAGGTAAACAGCAGGCACAATAAAATTTCATGAATGTCAGCTGTAAAGACGCTCCTGACGCTTCGAATCGGCCGCTTTTACCATGCGTAAAAGCCACCTTTGGTCAACGTATTCACAAGAGGTTATCTTTTGCCGTGTGAAAGGTAAGCTTCTGGCTCGTAAAAGATAAGCTTTTACAAGCCAGAAGCTTATGTATTGAAACACACGAAAAAAGACCCTGCAAAGACCACTCTGCAACAACAGTCATCAGAACATTCCGACATGGCACAATGCAGAACAAAATGTTCTGTAAAGTGAGAATATTATGCTCATACCGTTTCTTTCTTTAAATTTTGTTGGCAAGTTATGTCTATTTTTCGTAATTTTGCAAACGTTTTAACTGATAAAGAAATTTAGCCATGCCTCAAATATCTGTCCGCGGACTGGAAATGCCCGAGTCGCCCATCAGGAAACTCGCACCGTTGGCTGCCGCAGCGAAACAACGCGGAATAAAGGTTTATCATCTTAACATCGGACAGCCTGACCTGCCGACTCCCGAGGTGGCGCTCAATGCCATACGCAACATCGACAGAACGATATTGGAATATTCGCCATCGCAAGGCTATCTGAGCTACAGAAAAAAACTTGTCTCATATTACAAGAAATATGACATCAATGTAACCCCCGATGACATCATCATAACCTGCGGCGGCAGCGAGGCCGTACTGTTCGCTTTTATGTCGTGCCTCAATCCCGGAGACGAGATAATCGTACCCGAACCTGCATACGCCAACTATATGGCCTTTGCTATATCGGCCGGAGCAAAGATCCGCACCATAGCCACAACAATAGAGGAAGGATTCTCACTGCCTAAGGTCGAAAAGTTCGAAGAGCTTATTAACGACCGCACACGGGCAATACTGATATGCAATCCTAACAACCCTACGGGTTATCTGTACACCCGACGTGAAATGCACCAGATAAGAGACCTGGTAAAGAAATATGACCTGTATCTGTTCTCTGATGAAGTCTATCGCGAATATATATATACCGGCTCGCCGTATATCAGCGCATGCCACCTTGAAGGTATCGAACAGAACGTAGTACTGATTGACTCTGTAAGCAAGCGGTACAGTGAATGTGGCATACGCATAGGCGCATTGATAACAAAGAATGCCGAGGTGCGCCGTGCTGTGATGAAGTTCTGCCAGGCACGTCTCTCACCGCCACTCATCGGACAGATAGCGGCCGAAGCATCTCTTGACGCGCCCGAAGAATATTACCGCAACGTGTACGATGAATATGTGGAGCGCAGAAAATGCCTGATTGACGGACTCAACCGCATACCCGGTGTTTACTCTCCCATTCCGATGGGTGCCTTTTATACAGTTGCGAAACTTCCCGTTGACGACAGTGAGAAGTTCTGCCGCTGGTGCCTTGAAGAGTTCAGCTATGATGGAGGAACTGTTATGATGGCTCCGGCATCTGGCTTTTACACCACTCCCGGAGCAGGTCACAATCAGGTACGCATAGCATACGTGTTAAACAAAGAAGACCTTATGCAGGCATTGACCATACTGCGCAAGGCTCTCGAAGCATATCCGGGGAGGGTCGACGAAGAATGAATCTGCCTCTATTCATAGCGCGGCGCATATATTCGGCCAATGGCGAACAGCAGAAAGTCAGCCGACCGGCCATACGTATTGCCACAGCCGGAGTAGCAATAGGCTTGGCGGTAATGATTGTCTCTGTCAGCATTGTTCTCGGTTTTAAGCACACCATACGTGACAAGGTGGTTGGTTTCGGCAGCCATATAACCGTGGCCAATTTCATGTCTCTGCACGGACGTTCCGTCAGACCTGTGTGCATGTCTGACAGCATGATAAAAGTGTTACGCTCAACAGACGGCATAAAGCATGTCCAACGGTATGCCTTGAAACAAGGCATATTAAAAACTGACAGTGATTTTCTTGGTGTCGCTTTTAAAGGCATAGCCGAAGAATATGACACTGCCTTCATTCACGACAACCTCATAAGCGGCAGCATCCCGGCGTTCAGCGATTCTGTAAGCCACAACAGAATATTGATATCCAAGAACATGGCAGACAAACTCAGACTGAAAACCGGCGACAAAGTGTTTGCCTATTTCATCAACGACAATGATGTACGCGTGCGCCGCTTTACCGTGTCAGGCATATATCAGACAAATCTTGCGCAATTTGACAAAACGTTATGCTTCACCGATTTATATACCACAATACGTCTCAACGGTTGGGAACCGGATCAGGCCGGCGGTGCAGAATTAACCGTAAATGACTTCAACAATGTTGATGCTGTTGAAGAGCGGCTCGTAAAAACGGTAAACCGTACCGTCGACTCTTATGGCGAAACATATTCATCGGAAACAATACAGGATTCGAATCCACAGATTTTCACATGGCTCGACCTGCTTGACCTTAACGTTTGGATAATACTTGCGCTGATGTTGTGCGTCGCAGGATTTACAATGATTTCCGGGCTGCTCATTATTATCCTTGAACGCACCAATATGATAGGCGTGATGAAGGCGCTCGGTGCAAAAGACAAGACAATACGGAAAACATTCCTTTGGTTTGCTGTATTTATAATAGGTAAAGGCATGGTCATAGGCAATATTATCGGCATAGGCCTTATTGTAATACAAAAACTCACCGGCATAGCCACGCTTGACGCGGCCACTTATTACGTGGATACCGTCCCCGTAGAGTTTAATCTGCCGGCCGTCATCCTCATCAACATCGCCACTTTGCTGATAAGCGTATTTGTACTTATCGCCCCCAGCTATCTCTCGTCGAGAGTGCATCCAGCCAAGTCGATGCGCTACGAATAACAGTCATGATACACTCTCCACCGTGCAAGGAATAAAAAATCATCCTCACAGTGGAGAGTGCTTATATTATCCGTACAATCCAAATATAGGGACAAATATAAATTATTCACATATTTTTATTCGTCAGTTACAACTTTATTTCGTATCTTTGTGCTGGAAAACACGTGGCGACACATTGCTACCGTTAACCATTTGGCATTTAACGCCTCTTAAATCTGAAAAATTGAAATGCTATACGTTACACTACCTGAAGAAAAGACACGAAAAGCATCGTTTTATCTGGCAATGGAAGAGTTTGTGGCACATAACGTCACGAATGATGACTGTCTGTTTTATTGGCAGGTAGGGCCGTCAGTAGTATTCGGACGCAACCAGCTGATACGCAACGAGGTAAACCTTACATACTGCCGAGAACATAACATAAATATTTTCAGGCGCAAGAGCGGAGGCGGATGTGTGTATGCCGACAAAGATAATGTAATGTTCTCGTTCATAACAAGCAACGAGAATGTAGGTTTTACGTTCAACCGTTACATCAACATGATGGTGCTTATGTTGAGAAAGATGGGGGTAAACGCTTCAGCCACCGGCAGAAACGATATAATGATTGACGGCAAAAAAGTGTCGGGCAATGCATTTTACCACATACCGGGACGAAGCATCGTGCATGGCACAATGCTTTATGACACAGATATGGAGAATATGGTAAACAGCATTACTCCGGCTGATGAAAAGCTGAAGAGCAAAGGAGTGGAAAGCGTCAGGCAACACGTGGCTTTGCTGAAAGACTATATCAGTCTTGACATTGAAGACTTTAAGATGTTTATACGCCGCAATTTATGTGACGGGGAACACATGCTGACAAGCCATGACATTGAAGAAATAGAGAAGATTGAAAGAGACACATATCTGTCACACGACTTTATTTATGGTAAAGACCCGCGCCACACGCTGACAAAGCGTAGACGCATAGAAGGCGTGGGAGTCATAGAAATACACCTGGAGATGAAGGGCGACATGATAAAAGGTGCAAGCTTGCACGGAGATTTTTTCTCTACAGGAAATTCAGCAGAAACTTTACTCAAACGGCTTGAAAATGTCAGGTTGGAACGTTCGGCCATCACCGATGCACTGCCGGACAACACGGAAAACATCATATTAAATCTGAAAAAAGAAGATTTAATCAACATGTTGATTAACAATGAGAATTAAATAAAAACTGATAATCTAAAATAATATGGAAAATAAACAAACATGTCTTCACGACAAGCATGTGGCCTTAGGTGCATTGATGCAGCCTTTTGCAGGTTTTGACATGCCTATCCAGTATTCATCAATCATTGAAGAACATAACGCTGTGCGTACAGCCTGCGGCGTGTTCGATGTTTCACACATGGGCGAAGCCATCATCACCGGTCCTGATGCCGAACGATATGTAAACCACATTTTCACCAATGATGTAAGTGCTATAAGTGCAGGCCAGATCTTGTATGGCATGATGCTCTATCCTGACGGAGGCACTGTTGATGATTTGTTGGTTTACAAAATGGCCGCAGACAGATTCTTCTTAGTGATCAACGCATCCAATATAGACAAGGATATTACCTGGATGAAAGATAATATCGCAGGATTCGATGTCAACATTGAAGATGCTTCAGAACGTTACGGACAGCTTGCGGTGCAAGGACCTGATTCGGAAAAGGTTGTAGAAGATGTACTTGGCCTTGAATGTAAAGAACTTGTATTCTATACATCAAAAACAATAACCATTGACGGAGAAGAACTTATCATCAGCCGCACCGGATATACAGGAGAAGATGGTTTTGAGATATATTCCAGTCCAAAACTGATAATAGCTTTTTGGGATAAACTGATAGAAAGCGGACGCTGCAAACCATGCGGCTTGGGATGCCGTGACACATTGCGCTTTGAAGTGGGTCTGCCTCTGTACGGTAACGAATTGAGCAAAGACATCAGCCCTGTCATGGCCGGGCTGAGCATGTTCTGCAAATTAGATAAGTCTGAATTTATTGGCAAGGAAGCAGTAGCTGCACAGAAAGCCAATGGAGTAAGCCGTAAAGTTGTCGGAATTGAATTGAAGGAGCATGCCGTTCCTCGTCACGGATATAACATTGTATGCGAAGGCAAAGTTATAGGAGTTGTCACAACCGGTTACCAGTCAATTTCGACACACAAGAGTGTATGTATGGCGCTTATTGATGCTGCTTATTCAAAACTTGGCTCCACTGTAGAAGTACAGATACGCAAAAAAACATTTGAAGGAACGGTGGTTAAAAAGCGTTTTTATGACAAACATTATAACAACAAAGGGCGTCGAAATACCGAAAAGGAAACGGAACGAAACTATATAGAGCATAAAAGCAACGGAATGTTGT
>CALNFG010000021.1 GCA_939792625.1 uncultured Prevotella sp. | reverse complement strand
AGATAATATCAATTTCAGTCTTGAGAGTACTGATGCACAACAGGTTATACCTCAGCCTGTAGGCAAGAACATAATAAGGGCTCTTCAAGCTATTGATAATGGTCCTTATTCAATGTGTCAGGATGAGGCTTTGGCTTGGATGGTTGAGACATCAAGTAATATAGCAAGTATCACAACATCAGATACTGAAATGAAGATGGTGGCCTCACAACGTTCAAATGTGATGAGCAACCTTACGAATATGGGAAATACAATCAAGGCTGTTTTTCAATTGGCAGGTGCCGAAGTTGTGCAGGGTGACAGATATCCGGCATGGCAAATGAATCCGAATAGTGAACTTACGAAGATAGTTGTTGATACTTATAAAAAACTTTTTGGTAAAGAACCAAAGGTTATTGGTATTCATGCAGGATTGGAATGTGGATTGTTCTCAGAGAAATATCCGAATCTTGATATGGTCTCTATGGGGCCAACGCTTCGTGGTGTACATTCTCCGGATGAACGTCTGCTTATCCCTACGGTACAGATTGTCTGGGATCATTTGTTGGAAATAATGAAGAATATTCCGGGAAAATAATTTTTTGATAATGGAGGGCACATGTTCAAAGTGATATTTATGGTATTATTTTGACGGTTGCCCTCTCTTTTTTAACAATCTGTTGGCGGAATTATTTTGAGGGCACAGCGATGTTTACAGTTTCTAATGGTGTCCTTTCAGCATACAAGACATGGCCTTTAGTCTTTTGAAAGATAACCTTTCACACTGTAAAAGGATACCTTTTGCAAACTTGTCGGAAGCAGGTGAAAACCGTAAGCAAAAGCCTCTATAATACAACAAACCGTAAATGTTTGCCTCAAGGAAGCATAAATAATTCTGTCAATGAGTATTAACATCAAAAACAATGTCAGAACATATAAAGTTTTTTATAATATTTATATTTGCTGTTCTTATGTTTTGCGGTTGCGGCCGTCAATATAAAGCAGAAGCTGTTGTGAAAGAATTTCTTGACAATAATTTACAGGCAGATGCTTATACTGTAAGTTTCCAGGAGATTGATTCAACAAAGAATGTTACAGACAGTGTGGTAGACGTGATGAGACTTGAAGCTGGTAAAAATAAAATGTTCAGGAAAGGAATTGCTTATGCTCCGATAAACAGGCAATATATTTATGTGCAAGCAAAGGTGTGTGTGGGCAATGATACCATAAATCACACTTTTTATATTAATCCGGAATTGACACGTATCGTTTCGTTTAAGGTAAACTGATGAATAAACATTAAGATGTACTCAAAAATTTAATGTCGTTTGTCAAAAAACATGGTGCTGAAGTTTATGTTCTTTACTATCTTTGCACAAAGATAATCTTTACCTGATTTACAGACTGTTATGTAAGATATTTTTAGATTGTCAGTATATTTGATATACTTGATTGATATTAATGATTTTTCATTTCGTACATTTATTATCGTTTAAGAATAATACTATTAACTGATTAAAGACCTGAATATAAAATGAAAAACTATCCGAAAATCGGTATTCGTCCAATCATAGACGGACGTCAGGGCGGTATTCGCGAAAGCCTTGAGGAAAAAACAATGATGCTGGCTGAGGCCGTGGCCGAATTGATTTCGACAAATGTGAAAAACGGTGACGGCTCTCCTGTTGAGTGTGTAGTAGCTGATGGCACCATAGGTCGTGTGGCTGAAGCAGCGCGTTGCGCAGAGAAGTTCGAAAAGAGTGGGGTGGGTGCTACAATATCTGTAACATCTTGCTGGTGTTACGGCTCAGAAACTATGGACATGCACCCTTATTGGCCTAAGGCCGTTTGGGGATTCAATGGAACTGAGCGTCCGGGTGCAGTTTATCTTGCGGCTGTACTTGCTGCTCACGCTCAAAAAGGATTGCCGGCGTTTGGTATATACGGTCATGACGTACAAGATCTTGATGACAACACCATTCCTGCCGATGTTGCAGAGAAAATATTGCGTTGGGCTCGTGCAGCACAGGCGGTGGCAACAATGCGCGGTAAGTCATATCTGTCTATCGGTAACGTAGCCATGGGTATAGCCGGAAGCATAGCCAATGCCGACTTTATGCAGGAATATCTCGGCATAAGAGCCGAACAGGTAGATATGACTGAGATTTTGCGCCGCATCGAAGAAAATATTTATGATAAGGCCGAATACGAAAAGGCTATAGAGTGGGTAAAGAAATATTGTGTACCCAACGAGGGTGAGGATATAGGTAATCGTGACGTGAAGAAAAAAGACCGGGCCGGTAAAGATGCCGATTGGGAATTTGTCACGAAGATGACGATGATCATACGCGACCTTATGACGGGCAATGACCGTCTGCTTGACGCCGGATTTAAGGAAGAGTCGTTGGGGCACAACGCCATTGCAGCCGGATTCCAGGGACAGAGGCAGTGGACCGACTTCAAACCTAACGGCGACTTTTCTGAGGCAATGCTTAACACATCGTTCGATTGGAACGGATTGCGCGAGCCTTACGTCGTGGCAACTGAAAATGATACATGCAACGGACTGACAATGTTGCTTGAACACCTGCTCACCAACCGCAGTGCCATATTCTCGGATGTCAGAACTTATTGGAGTCCTGAGGCAGTGAAACGTGTTACGGGAAAAGAGCTTACAGGACGTGCTTCGGGAGGCATAATACATCTTATCAATTCCGGCGCAACCACTCTTGACGGAACAGGCCGCTGTGCCGATGCTGAAGGCAATCCGGTAATGAAATCTTATTGGGAGATGACGGAAAAAGAAGTGGAAGATTGTCTTGCTGCCACAACATGGTATCCTGCAAACCGCGACTATTTCCGTGGTGGAGGTTTCTCTTCTAATTTCTTGACCCGTGGTGGTATGCCAGTCACGATGGCGCGTCTGAACATTGTTAAAGGCCTTGGTCCCGTGTTGCAGCTTGCCGAGGGATGGACTGTTGACATCGACCCTGAAATTCATAAGATTATTGATAAGCGTACCGATCCTACTTGGCCTACAACATGGTTTGTTCCACGTCTTTGCGACAAGCCGGCATTTAAGGATGTGTATTCTGTAATGAACAACTGGGGGGCAAATCACGGTGCAATCAGTTTCGGACATATCGGTGCTGATCTGATAACGCTGGCTTCAATGTTGCGTATACCTGTATGTATGCACAACGTTGACGTGGATAAGATTTTTCGTCCTGCCGCGTGGAATGCTTTTGGCATGGATAAAGAAGGTGCAGACTTCCGCGCCTGTGCCAATTTCGGACCTTTGTATAAATAATTTTGTGGTTAGTGAATGTCATGCTCCTGTTACAGACAAGGCTGCATGATGTGTGAATAAATAGACAGGTCTCAAAAGTGTTTTTATGTACTTTTGGGATCTGTTATTTTATATGAAGGCATGAATTCCGGACGAGAGGTATATGGAAAGTGGTTTGACTTCGAGATAAAAATACTGCAATATTTCAATATCCGCTTTATTTGAATTATCTTTGCACGATGCAACTAAAGAGTGCAAAGATAATATAATCAGAAGACGATGGACGAAAAACAACGTATATTGCAGCTGAGAAAAGAACTGCATGAACATAACTACAACTATTATGTACTTAATCAGCCTACGATAAGTGACCAAGACTTTGATTTCCTTATGCACGAATTGCAGGAACTCGAAGCGCGTCATCCTGAGATGAGTGATCCAAATTCACCAACTCAGCGTGTCGGCAGTGACGTCAACGAGAATTTCAGGCAGGTTGCGCATAAGTATCCTATGCTGTCGTTAGCCAACACTTATAGTGAACAAGACGTTGCTGACTTTTATAACAGCGTGAAAAAAGGCTTGGGCGGAGAAGACTTTGAGATATGCTGTGAGATGAAATACGATGGTCTGTCGATATCGTTGACATACGTTGACGGCAGGTTTGTGCAGGGAGTGACCCGCGGTGACGGAGTTCACGGTGACGATGTTACGGCCAACGTAAAGACAATACGCAGTATACCGCTTGTGTTGAAAAACGGAGACTGGCCACGTGAGTTTGAGATTCGTGGCGAGATACTTATGCCGTGGCAGGTTTTTGAGCGTCTTAATGCTGAACGTGAGGCGGCAGAAGAGCCTTTGTTTGCCAATCCGCGTAATGCTGCCAGCGGTACACTGAAAAGTCTTAATCCGGAAGTTGTGGCCGAACGTCATTTGGACGCATACTTGTATTATTTGTTGGGCGAAGACATATCCGGTGACGGTCATTATGAAAATCTTGAAAAAGCCCGCCGGTGGGGATTCAAGATAAGTGAGGGCATGCGCAAGGTAAAGACACTGCAGGAAATTTATGATTTTATAAAATATTGGGACACTGAACGCAAGAATCTGCCTGTGGCTACTGATGGAATTGTGCTGAAAGTCAATTCTTTGCGCCAGCAGCGTGCGCTGGGCTATACGGCTAAAAGTCCGCGTTGGGCGATAGCTTACAAGTTTAAGGCCGAACGGGAGTGTACTCGTCTTAATGAAGTGACTTACCAAGTGGGGCGCACTGGTCAAGTTACCCCTGTTGCCAATATGGAGCCGGTGCAGCTGGCCGGTACAACGGTGCGTCGCGCAACACTCAATAATGAGGATTTTATACACAGTCTTGATTTGCATGAAGGCGATTATGTATATGTTGAAAAGGGAGGTGAAATAATTCCGAAGATTGTCGGTGTGGATACTTCGCGCCGTAACGCTTCTGCGTTACCGGTAAGATTCATTACTCATTGTCCTGAATGTGGTGCACAACTTGTCAGATATGAAGGTGAAGCCGCCTATTATTGTCCTAATGATGCCGGATGTCCTCCGCAGATAAAGGGGCGTATAGAGCATTTTATTTCACGTCGTGCAATGAATATAGACAGTCTCGGTCCTGAGACTATTGATGATTATTATCAGCGTGGACTTATACATAATGTCGCAGACCTTTATGATATAAAAGAGGAACAAATAAACGGTGACGGTACGCGCCGGAAGTCTGCACAAAAAATTATTGACGGAATTACAGCATCAAAGCATGTACCATTTGAACGGGTGGTATTTGCCTTGGGAATACGTTTTGTTGGGGAAACATCGGCACGGTTGCTGGCGCGACGTTTTAAGAACATTGATTCGCTGGCCGGTGCTTCTTTACAGGAACTTACTGATGTTGACGGCATTGGTGAGGTAATAGCCGAGAGTGTTATAACTTATTTCCATAATCCGGCAAACATGGATATTGTCAGCCGTCTGCGTGCTTATGGTTTGCAGATGTCACTTACGGAGGAACAGATTAAATCATCAAGTACTAAACTTGTTGGCAAAAGCATTGTAATAAGCGGTGTATTCAAAATGCATAGTCGTGATGAATACAAACGTATCATCGAAGAGAACGGAGGTAAAAATGTAGGAAGTATTAGCGGTAAAACTTCATTTATCCTTGCCGGTGACAATATGGGGCCGGCAAAACTTCAAAAAGCAGAGAAACTCGGCATACCCGTTGTTGATGAGAAGACATTTCTCGGAATGATAGAATGATGCAGACGTTCTATATTAGGTGGCAGATTTAGCCTGTGATTTTAAGCTTGTCTGCATAAATATTATTTGCAATAAAAGTGAGGCTATTATTCTCTAATTCAAAAGAAAACTGTAATTTTGCATCCAAAAGACAAAAAACAAGGACGTTATGATAAAAATTACATTTCCCGACGGCTCTGTGCGTGAATATGAACAGGGTGTGACGGGACTTCAGATTGCAGAAAGCATTTCTCCGGCCTTGGCACGTAATGTGTTGGCTTGCGGGGTTAACGGCGAGACGGTAGAACTAAACCGTCCCATCAACGAAGATGCAAAGATTGCACTTTACAAGTGGGAAGACGAAGAAGGTAAGCATGCTTTCTGGCATACTTCTGCACACTTGCTGGCAGAGGCATTGCAGGAACTTTATCCTGGTATACAGTTCGGTTTCGGTCCGGCTGTGGAGAACGGTTTCTTTTACGATGTAATGCCTAAGGAAGGCGACGTGATAAAAGAGAGTGATTTTCCGAAGATCGAGCAGAAAATGAAAGAGCTGGCCTCGAAAGATGAGCCGGTAGTGCGCAAGGAAGTGTCTAAGACTGATGCCCTTAAAGAGTTTAAGGCAGACGGTCAGGAATATAAATGTGAGCATATAGAGCAGGATTTGGCCGATGGCGAGATTACTACATATACACAAGGACATTTTACGGATTTGTGTAAAGGTCCGCATATAATGAGTACCGGTGCAATCAAGGCCATTAAGATTACAAGTGTTGCCGGCGCATTCTGGCGCGGTGATGCAAAGCGTGAACAGATGACGCGTATTTATGGCATCACATTCCCCAAAAAGAAGATGCTTGACGAGTATCTTGTAATGCTTGAAGAGGCAAAGAAGCGCGACCACCGCAAAATCGGCAAAGAGATGGAGCTGTTCATGTTCTCTGAACGTGTGGGTAAGGGTTTACCAATCTGGCTTCCGGCTGGAACAGAATTGCGCCTGCGTCTGCAGGACATGTTGCGCCGCATACAGAAACGCTACGGTTACCAGGAAGTCATAACTCCACATATCGGCAGCAAAAACCTTTATGTAACTTCCGGCCACTATGCTCATTACGGAAAAGATTCGTTCCAGCCCATTCATACTCCGGAAGACGATGAAGAGTATATGCTGAAACCGATGAACTGTCCTCATCACTGTGAAGTGTTTGCATGGAAACCCCGTTCGTATCGTGACCTGCCTTTGCGTATAGCAGAGTTCGGTACTGTTTACCGTTATGAGAAGAGTGGTGAACTGCACGGACTTACCCGCGTGCGTTCGTTCACACAGGATGACGCTCATATATTCTGCCGCCCAGATCAGGTAAAGGCAGAGTTCCTGAACGTTATGGATATTATCCATACGGTGTTCTCAATATTCAATTTCACAGATTTTGAAGCACAGATTTCGCTGCGTGATCCCAACGACCGCGAGAAATATATCGGTTCTGACGAGGTTTGGACAGAGTCAGAACAGGCCATCATCGATGCTTGTAAGGAGAAAGGATTAAATGCGAAGATTGAGTACGGCGAGGCTGCTTTCTATGGCCCGAAGCTTGACTTCATGGTTAAAGATGCCATCGGCCGTCGTTGGCAGTTAGGCACAATCCAGGTGGACTACAACCTGCCGGAGCGTTTCAAATTGGAATATACGGCTGATGACAACACAAAGAAAACTCCTGTGATGATTCACCGTGCGCCGTTCGGATCGCTCGAACGTTTTACGGCTGTTCTCATCGAGCATACATCTGGTCACTTCCCATTGTGGCTTACTCCTGATCAAGTCGCAATTCTGCCAATCAGTGAAAAGTTCAATGATTACGCGGCTAAAGTGGCAAAGTATTTTGACACCGTTGGTGTGCGTGCAGTCATAGATGACCGCAATGAGAAGATTGGTCGTAAGATTCGTGATAATGAGATGAAGCGCATACCTTATATGGTAGTTGTCGGAGAAAAAGAAATGGCAGATGGCTCGGTTGCTGTTAGGAAACAGGGACAAGGAGATCAGGGCTCCATGCGTATGGAAGACTTTGCAAAAAAGATTAATAATGAAGTTGCAGAGCAGTTGACTGTCATTGAAAGATAAAAACTCAAAGGACTATAAAATGTTTTGAGTAAATGGAAAATACAGGATTCAAAAAAGAATTCTGTATTTTTTATTTGGTAACGATATACAATTTTACAGATTAACCCTTGTTTAAGTATTAAACCCAAATCGGTCATTAAAGACGTACTCATTACTAATTCTAATGACCGCCATTAGAAACATGGATTTGTACATGTTGGTTCATAGTTATTTGTCTTGTCTTGGCAATAATCTGGGAATCAATGCGTTATAATGTAACAAAAAATAAATATGCAGATGGTAATTTTAAAGCGTACAATAACTTTTTATGCTGTATTGGGATTGGTTATTCAGGTGTTTGCACAGGGACCAAACAATACGGGGACATATTATAAGAATGCCGATGGGAAGAGCGGCCGTGAGCTGAAAACTGCCATGGCCGGTATAATAAACACTCATACACAGTTGAGTTACGATGACTTGTGGGAAGCGTTTATGGTTACGGACAAGCGTTCAGATGGCAAAGTATGGGATATGTATTCCGGCATAACCGATTATGAGTTTGTTACTTCGGGTACGAATTATAAGGTGGAAGGTGACTGTTATAACCGTGAACATTCTATGCCCAAAAGCTGGTTTAATGAAGAAAGACCTATGTACACAGACATTGTTCATCTTATACCTGTCGACGGATATGTAAATGGCAGGCGTGGAAACAATCCGTTTGGTGAGACTGAAGGCGAGAGGTATCAGTCGAGTGGGGGATTCAGCAAACTCGGTAAATCGACCGTAAGCGGATATTCAGGTATGGTTTTTGAACCAAACGATGAGTATAAAGGTGACTTCGCACGTATTTATTTCTACATGGTGACGTGTTATGAGGATAAAGTTGCAGGTTGGGACAGTCCGATGTTGGCTGGTAATGCATATCCTGCTTTTACTGATTGGGCTCTCGACATGTTGTTACGCTGGGCTGTTGACGACCCTGTAAGTCGTAAGGAAACAGACAGAAACAATGCCGTTGACTTGATTCAGGGTAACCGTAATCCTTATGTGGATTATCCGGGACTTGAGCAGTATGTATGGGGAAGCAAGCGTGATGTTGCTTTCAGTTATGATAATTATGATTCGGAAACATCTGTTTTTGTGCCTGTGAAGAGTGTGTCTTATGTGGATGTCTATACGATAACAGGCATTAAAGTCCGTTCAGACGTCCCAAGGAATCATGTAACCGATGGACTCAGTAAGGGTGTATATATTGTTGATAAAAAGAAAATTGTGGTGAAATGATAAAGCGCACGCCAGGCACATCAGCCGTTTCATAGACAGTCACATATTGTTGTATAAGGTCAACTGTCTTTATGGCAGTAATGTGCCTGGCGTGTTGTTTGAGTCATGATAGATGCTCTATGCGCTCTGGATTTCGGTCGATGACTGTACCGTTAGCCTGATGCGTGGCCAGCACCAGTACTTCTGCAATCTGTACATGTTCAGGTGCGCTTGCGGCATAAAAAGCTACGTCGGCTATGTCGTCACCGTTCAGCGGGTGTATGCCTTTGTATACATTGTCGGCTTTATCTTTATCTCCGTTAAAGCGTATTACGCTGAAATTTGTCTCCACAAGTCCGGGTTTGACATTTGTCACACGTACAGCGGTATGCGCAAGGTCTATGCGTAATCCGTCAGAGATGGCTTTTACGGCAGATTTTGTTGCACAATAAACATTGCCTCCGGCGTAAGCTGCGTCACCGGCAACAGAGCCTATGTTGATGACATGTCCCTTGTTCCGCTTTACCATTCCGGGTACAATCAGTCGTGTCATCGTCAGCACCCCTTTTATGTTTGTGTCGATCATTGTGTCCCAGTCGTCCATGTTGCCCTCATATTCCTTGTCAAGTCCCAGTGCAAGACCGGCGTTGTTAATCAGGACATCTATGATTGCCCATTTCCCTTGAAGTGATTCTATGACGGAAGTTGCAGTCTTGCGGTCTCTTACATCGAAGACCAGAGGCAAGACATCAGCTCCGCGTTCTTTAGCCTGTCTTTCCACGGTTTTAAGTTTTTCTTCATTACGGCCCGTCAGGATGAGGTCATAACCACCTTCTGCGAATTTTCTTGCACAAGCCTCGCCTATTCCGCTTGTGGCGCCTGTGATGAGTGCAATTTTTCTTTTCATAATATTACTGATTATATCAAGTGTTTTTAATAAACGGAAAAGGAATAAGCGGATAAATTCCCGGTTGTTTTATATCCGCTTATTCCTTGTTTCATTGTTATTGTTTTTTATTTTCTTGTAATTCAAAAAGTATTTGCAGTATGCGTTCTGCTGTACGTCCGTCCCAACGGTCGGGTAGGGTGCATTTCTTCCAATGTCCGTTTACGATGTCAGAAATCGCATCGGAAAGTTTCTCCGCATTCTCTCCAACAAGAATGTTAGAGCCGTATTTTACGGTCTCGATGTGTTCCGTATAGCTGTTCAATGTTATACATGGCACACCGTTGAACGTTGCTTCTTCGGCAACGTTACCCGAGTCAGTGACTATTCCCTTGGCATTGGCTGTAAGATAACCGAATTCCAGGTAAGACATGGGTGAGGTAATAATGAAGTTTTCATATTCCTTTACAAACGGACTTACGGCTTTTGCCGCATTGTCACGTAACGGAGCAATGATTCTTGCATGTCCTGCTGCATTGCACATTGCGGCAATCATGCCTGAAAGATTGTTGATGTCAGCCATCAGTGCCTTGCGGTTAAGAGTGAATACGATATACTCTTTTTCTTTTAGTCCCAGTTTTTCAAATACAGAAGGTCTGACAAGTCGTGAGCGGTTGAATCTCAGCGTATCCATCAGAATGTTGCCTACCATGTATACTTGTGACAGTTCAGCCCCTTCGCGGCTTACTATGCTGTTGCTGCCCATGCCGGCAGTGAAAAGTAAATCTGAAAGTCCGTCGATGACGAGCCGGTTGATTTCTTTCGGCATTTTGATGTCAAACGAGCGTGTGCCTGCAACCAGATGTGCCAAAGTTACTCCGTGTTTTTTAGTGACAATGGCCACGGCCATTGTTGAAGCAAGGTCGTCAACGACAATTACCACGTCTGCATGATTGGTTTCAAGATATCTTTCAAATTCAGACATAACCCTGCCTGTAAGTTCGTTCAGATTGACACAGTCAACTCCGAGATATATACTTGGCGCACTGATACCCAAATCTGTGAATAGTGATGGTTCGAGTGTGGGGTCATCTTCAGCTCCGGTATAAACCAGATGATAGTCAACCGGTTTCCCTTCGCTTTTTGCTTTTGTTATGGCACGTACCAACGGAGCCACTTTGATGAAGTTTGGTCTGGCTCCGGCAACAATACAAATATTTAGCATAATATAAAAAATTAGTGACAAATTAAATGGGAGTCATTATTCCATACAGAATTATTAACTCCCGTTTGCATGTTAGGTTTTATCGTTATCATTATTCCGATTTAAACAAATCTTTAATTCCTCCGATGCTGCCCATCAGATTTGTGGCTTCGTATGGCAGATAGACTGTTTTTGTCTTGTCGCCGGTAGCCAGTTCTTCAAGCATCTGTATATATTTTTGTGCCAGCAGATAGTTTGCCGGATTGGTGCTTTTTCCTACAGCTTCTGTAATTTTTTCTATTGCTATCGCTTCAGCCTCGGCTTTGCGGATACGTGCCTGAGCTTCACCTTCAGCATTGAGTATGGCCATCTGTTTGTCTGCTTCGGCTTTGTTGATGATAGCCGTTTTTTCTCCTTCTGATTTCAGTATGGCTGCAGCTTTCTCACCTTCGCTTGTCAGAATGGTTGCACGCTTATTACGTTCGGCCTGCATCTGCTTTTCCATGGCTTGCAGTACGCTTTCTGGAGGAGTGATGTCTTGCAGTTCCACACGGTTGACTTTTATTCCCCATTTGTTGGTGGCGTCATCAAGAACGGCACGCAGTTTGGTATTGATTGTGTCTCGTGATGTGAGTGTCTGGTCAAGTTCCAGTTCGCCGATGATATTACGCAGTGTTGTTTGTGTAAGTTTTTCTATAGCGTTGGGTAAGTTACTTATTTCATATACAGCCTTGAACGGATCGACTATCTGAAAGTACAGCAGGGCATTGATTTGTGTCTGTACGTTGTCTTTGGTGATTACGTTTTGTTTGTCGAAGTCATATACCTGTTCGCGCAAGTCGATAGAGTTGGTATAAATGTAACGTCCTCGCCGTATAGAGATTATCTCTTTCGCACGGTCAATGAATGGTATGATGATATTGATACCCGGCTTCAATGTGGCATAATATTTGCCGAGTCGTTCTATTATTTTTGTTTCAGACTGTGGAATTATGACAAGACTTTTCTTTACTAACACGAGCGCACAGATAACCAGTGCAATCATTACATAAATGAAGATATTCATACGTTTAAGGTTTTATGGTTTCGTTGTTGGGTTAATGCCATTGTTAATATGTCTGTCAGACGATTTCCGTTATCAGAATTTTATATTCCGGCATGGTCTTGTATTGTTTGAATATTATTGTAGTCATGCTTTCTCAACTTCTATGATGATGCTTTCACGGCCTACAACGCGAACATTTTGTCCTAAAGGGATGTATGAGCCGTCAGAAGACACTGCCTTCCAGTCATCACCGTCTATTGCCACACGGCCGTAACCGTTTTGCTCGATAGCCTCGCTTACTCTTCCGATGCGTCCCATCAGGGCATCGGCGTTGCTCGGCCGCTCACGCCGTTTGCCGTGAATACGTTTTAATAATGGCGGCCTGATAAAAAATATGGATAGTACAGAGGCAATTACAAATACGGCCAACTGGCCGTAAAAGCCAACACCTGTTGCGGATATGACTGCCGTTATGATGGCTCCTATGGCAAAACACAATATGAAGAAATCACCTGAGGTGAGTTCGAGGAGAAGGCATAGTATGACAACCAAAATCCAAAGCTGCCACAGATTAGCTGCAAAATAATCTATCATAACTAACAATTTGCTTTATTTATGTGCGAAGATAAGCATTTTTATCTGTTTCAACAAAAAATAATGCAAATATTTTCAATGTCCGGACATAAAGGTATGACCAAATGCCGTAAACGCTTTTCACTTCTTCCTATATGTGTCTGCCGGTGAGTTTAGAATATGTATTGTAATCTTGCCTGTGCAAGAAGAAAGTCTTTGTCATAAAAGTTATTACAGTGTCTGCCGACCCATGTATAGCTTACATTCACTTTTATGCCGATGTATCGGTTAAGATAAAAGTTTGCACCGAGCGACAAGTCTTTTTCTTCGCCTCCGTATATATTACTTTTGCTGTCGTTCAGGTCTGTATGATTAAAACGCATTACAAGTTCTATTGCTTTATCTGAAGCCGGCCGTCCCGGAATGCCGTACATTGCATCATATTCAAAACCTGTTCCTTTTATCAGCCAGCTGCCTTGAACATATCCCCCGTGTGCATGGTAAGCATTACTGCTGTTGCTACGGTTTATCCGTTCAACGAAATATTCTCCTTGAAGCAGAGTTTTGCGTGATGTATATAAGATTTCAAACAAGCCTTTTAATTCGCTTCCCATGTTGTCTATGTTTGCTTCGAGCAGAGATTCGGGAAACATAGATGTTACTCCGGCACTGCTTATTTCTCCTGCAGGTCGTTCCTTGTTTACTTCCTTTGTCCTGTAAGAAAATGCTCCGCCTATATGCCATAACCGGCTGTGCCTGCCGTTTTGTTTGCGCCACACGGCACGGCTGGTTGACACGAGAGAGTTTTTCTTGCTGTCACCGAGTTGGTTTATGTCGTTGTTCGTGTAAAGGCCTGTGGCAATGTACCAGTTCTTGTTATGGAAGTGGTACGTCAGTCCGAGCTTGCGGCTGTTTGTAAATGCGAGTACCGACGCCGCTGACTGATTGAAGCGCAGGTCGGCCGTGCTTATCAGCATGTCGAGAGAAAATGGTTCGTAGGCATTACCTAACGACAGAACTCCGTTCTTGAAGTGATAGTTCAGCAAAAGGTCTTTCACGGCTACTTTACCACCGCCCAGGCCGATATCGGCCTTGATTTCATATTTGCCGTAAGTACCTTTGAAGCCTACTCTGAAGTCTTCAAGCCTGAAATATCCTTGTGTATCATCTTGACCGTATCCGGAAATGGTGGCATCCATAAGTGCCCTGGAGCGGAATTTTATCTTTAAAGTGTCAGACGACAGAGCCGGAACAGACAATATCATGGCACTTGTGATGATGAATAACTTCAGTGCCGTAGCCGGTTTGGGAGAAGTTAAACAGATGAGTAATGCTTTTAATTTTACTTTCACTGGTGTAGATATTTTGTTGTTTCATGCGCAAAAGTACGTGTGCGTCAGGTATGAAACAATTAATTGATGTATAATGTCAATCGTGAAAACATGATATATTCATTAATATTCATTTTACAGACATGAAACACGTTTGCAACAAAGATTGACATTAAGAAACTGTTTTGATTTTTTACAGAAATCGTTTTTTGATAAAACAGCATGATTCTTTGTTAATGTCTTGAGCGTCTTTCCGGCCCCGTTCCCGATTGTTGTTTTCGACGTTTGGCCGCTAAACTTACTCAAACAGCAATCGTAAACACGCCGAAAACACATCTCGATACATTTAACAAAAAAATAAAAACAGTTTCTAAAAATTATGCAGTTGCTCGGTTGCCGGTTTTTATGTCATTAAGAAGATTGAAGCCGGACTCAAAGCGAACAAACATAAAAAGACTTATATAACATGATAAACAACGTATGGCAGACTTCACAGCCTGCCATACGTTAGTTATACAAAAACATTATGAATTTTATTTAGCGAACAAGATTTTTCAAAAAAGTTTATCACATAAATATGGGTATAGTCACGTTATGTCATTGTGCTTGTTTGCAGCTACGGCATTTGCGCTCACAATACCTCTCGCACTGTGCGCAAATGTCATAGCCGAGCATGGTGCCGAGGATAAAATCCTCTTCTGGCGACAGCATGTTCAGAGGTCTGTTTATCATCAAGCGTATGGCATCAAGACATTCTTTTTTCCCGAAAAACAAGTTTATGCGATCATTACCCACAGGCAATATGACGTAGCCTATGTTCTGGCGTTGCAGGCGTGAAATTGCATATTGCTCATACTTTTTGTTGAAAGTGAACAACACCATGCGTCGCACACCTTTTTTATATTCATAGATGTGATTCATCAGCACTTTCATGTCCGGGGGTAATATTTCAGTCTGCATAAGCTTAATGTTCAGATGTTATACGTTGATTTTTTTATATGGCTCGGGGCAGAGATATATTTGTATTTCAGCAAAAGCTCTGCCCGATGCCATAAGACTATTGTGTTATATTATTTATTTATTAGAGATTGCTTTTGAGCTTTTCAATCCATGCGTCAATGCGGCTGTCTGTCTTGTCATCTTCGTTGATGTCGTCGAGAGCAAGGCCTACAAATTCTCCGCCGATGACAGCTGCCGAGTCGTCATAAGTATATCCGTCGGTAGATACGCGGCCGATAAGCTTTGCACCGCAGTCTTTTAATTCTTCGTATATCTCGGCCATTGCTCCGCAAAACGTGTCGCTGTACGATTCGCAGTCACCACAGCCGAAAATTGCAATGGTTTTACCTGATAGGTTTGCGCTTTTGAGCTTTTTCAGGCCGTCGTACCAGTCATCCTGAAGTTCACCGGCACCCCAAGTTGATGTTCCCAACAATAAGTTCTGATAATTGTCGGTGGTATCGGTCGAGATGTTTGCCACATCATATACATCGGCAGAAGCCACTCCGAGTTTTGTTGCTATTTTTTCAGCAATGGCCTGGCATGTGCCTGTTGAAGAGCCGTAGATTATACATGTCTTTTCCATATCCAGTCAGTCTTTAAAAAGTTTATCGTTTACGCTTGCAAAGATAGGCTGAATAATGTAATGCGGCAATACCTAAAAATAGGGTTTTTACAGATACCTAAAAATGATTATGGATAGTATTTGTTTTTGTGCCTGAAAACTTGTTGAAAGCAAAAGACGGTCTTTGAGGCTCTAAAAGCTTATCTTTTGAAGCCTCAAAGGTAACCTTTTGCAACGCAAAAGATAAGCTTTTGAAAAACATTCGGATGCTTATGCGTATTTATCTGATTAACAAACAGTTATAAAAAAACATTGAAACACGTGAAGTGTGTCGGCTTGACTGCTGCTGGTAGAGTTAGTGTCCGAATTTTCTTTTGAATTCGGCGCATGTTACGGCAGTGGCTATTGCAACGTTGAGACTGTCCACGGCGCGCTCTTTTTGATAACACGGGATGAAGATTGTTTTATTCACTCTCGACATTACTTCTGGCGATATGCCGTTGCCTTCGTTGCCCATTATTATTATTCCCGTAGGGCTGAGCTGCTGCTCATATATGTTTTTCCCGTCAAGTGATGTGCCGTAAACTGGGATGTCGGCAGGCAGACTGTCAAGAAGCTCACAAATGTCTGCATACTCAATGTTAACTCTGGCGATGCTTCCCATGGTGGCCTGCACCACTTTGGGATTGAAGGTATCGGCCGTTCCCGTGCCGCAGAATATGTTTGTTATGCCAAACCAGTCGGCTATACGTATTATTGTGCCGAGGTTACCTGGATCTTGTATCTTGTCAAGAGCCAGACACAATTCTTTTGCAGGTATGTTTCTGTCGATTTTATGCTTCAACAGCGGAAATATGCCTATTACCTGTTGCGGGTGTTGCAGGAAACTGGCTTTGCGCAGATCGTCTTCGCTTACAATATGATATTTGTCGTTTGGAGAGACATTGTTTGCCTTGTACCATTCTTCAGTTGCAATCAGAATGTCCGGGCGGACAACATCCATTATGTCGCCAACAACTTTAGGACCTTCGGCAACGAAAGCGTTTTCTTTTTCACGATTCTTTTTAAGTTCCAAAGAACGGATATGTTTTAACAGGCTTTTATTAATCATTTATTTTTGTTTTGGAGTCAAAAGTAGTAAAATTTTATTATTTTTGCATGCAAAATATAATCTAAAGTGGCTAGACAGATATTAAATAAAATATTTCCGTCCGTTATATTCATCTTTGTGATTGCTGCTTTGTCGGGGTGTTCGTCTTCCAAGTTCGTGCCTGACGGGTGTTATCTTTTGGATGATGTGAAAGTTGAGTCTGACGTTGACGGCATGGATGTAAGTCTGTTTAAGCCATATATACGCCAGCAAGGTAATTCCAAGTGGTTTTCTGTATTGAAAGTGCCTTTGGGCGCATATTCTTTATCAGGCAGGGACACTACTAAGTGGATAAACCGCAAACTGCAAGACATCGGTGAGGGTCCTGTACTGTTTGATTCGGCGCAGGCCGATCTTACGTGTAAAGATTTGGCCACAGTGCTGCAGGGATTGGGATATATCAGGGCTACGGCGGATTACGGACTGAATTTCGGACGTAATAATAAGAAGGTGAAGGTGGTTTACCGTCTTCATCCGGGAGTAAGATATCATGTCGGCGACATCAGTTACGACATACAAGACACAGGTATAGATTCCCTGCTTAAAGATATCGTGAAGCCGCATCCGAGATTTCATGAAGGCATGCCGTTTCTTACCGGCGAACTTGAGAATGAACGCGAGCGTATAACCACTTACCTTAATAATAACGGATATTACAGTTTTCATAAGGATTTCATTTCATTTACGGCTGATACCGTTGCAGGCAGTACAAACATTGATCTCACGTTACATCTGCATAAGTTCCGTAAAGGAGGCGATGACGAGGAGACAGAACATCAGCGTTATACCATCGGGAATGTGACATTCAGCGCAAGCGGAGGACTGGAAAGAATTCCGCTTCGAAAGTCTGTGCTTGAAGAGAATACACTCATAGAGGCGGGTGAGCCGTTTAATGCCGGCGACCTGCAGAATACGTATAACCGCTTCGGACGTTTGCAAATAGTAAAATATACGAATATAAAATTTACCGAACGTGCGGACAGCAGTAATGTGCTTGACTGCGATATAGGTATAAGTACGAATAAGATAAACAGCATAAGTTTTCAGCCGGAAGGCACAAATACTGCGGGTGATTTGGGCGCTGCCGCATCGTTGACGTATGAAAACCGCAATATCTTCCGCGGAGCCGAGACGTTCAGCATAAAGCTGCGTGGCGCGTTTGAAGCGATAACCGGATTAGAGGGATACCAGAATCAGGACTATGAGGAGTATAGCCTTGAAGCAAGGCTTATGTTTCCGCGGTTTGTTGTGCCGTTTCTTTCGAAAGAGTATAAGAAACGTTCAACGGCAATGTCAGAACTTGCCGTAAGTTATAACATGCAGAACAGGCCTGAGTTCCACAGACGTGTGTTTTCTGCCGGATGGCGTTACCGATGGGATGACGTGGCAAGCAGACGCAGCTATAAGTTTGACCTCATAGACCTTAACTACATCTACATGCCGTGGATTTCAACCACATTCCGCGAAGAATATCTTGATGACGTCAGTAACCGTAACTCCATATTGCGTTATAATTATGAAGATCTGTTCATAATGAAATTCGGTTTCGGAATGTCATATAACAATGGTGTTGACGCATATAAGCTGAATGTCGAGACATCAGGAAATTTTCTTAACGCTATATCGCGGATGTTGAGACGCGGGCGTAATGCAGACGGACAATACACCTTGTTCAATATAGCATTTGCACAGTATGTGAAAGGAGATTTTGATTTTACTCATCTGTTCCGTATCGACAGGAACAACAGTCTTGCCTTTCACTTCGGTTTCGGCATAGCTTATCCTTATGCCAACAGCAAGGTGTTGCCTTTCGAGAAACGTTATTTTTCCGGAGGTGCCAATTCAGTGAGAGGATGGAGCGTGAGAGGACTCGGACCCGGAAAATTTAAGGGAACTGACGGAGCGATAGATTTCATTAATCAGACAGGCGATCTGAAACTAGACCTTAATCTCGAATTGCGTTCGTTCTTGTTCTGGAAGATTTATGGAGCAGTATTTGTCGATGCCGGCAATATATGGACGCTTCGTTCGTATGAGGAACAACCCGGAGGACAGTTTAAGTTTAAGGATTTTTACAAGCAAATAGCCGTAGCCTACGGTCTTGGAATAAGATTCAATTTTGACTTCTTTATTCTGCGTTTTGACATGGGTATGAAAGCCATTAACCCGGCTTATGACTCAAAAGAAGAGCATTTTGCCATAATTCATCCTGACTTTAGTCGCGATTTTGCTTTTCATTTTGCGGTAGGCCTTCCATTCTGACCAGCCATTGGCCGTTGCGCTTTACCATGTTCAGTCGGTATGATGCTTCATCAGTCATCACGCCTGTGCGCCCGAGCGTGTCAATCTTTAAGAAGTTTTCCACACGGCATACAGCCGTTCCTGTAGTATCGCTTTGCAGTTCTACACTTATGGTTTCGCTTGATGCGCCTCTCTCTTGATTTTTCAGTATTTCGATGTCTTCTTGCGATATGTTGCTGGCCATGTAAATAAGCCATTTTGCTGATTCGGGAGTGCAAAAACGTTTTGCTTCGGTTAGTCTGAAGTTGAAGTAATATTCTGAAAAACTGTTGGCAACATTCGTCATGGACTCTTCATCAAGTATATCTTGTTTGTTCTTGCATGATAATGTGATGAATGAAAACATTGTTAAGATTATCAGTATTGTATTTGCAGATGGAAAGCCTATAATTCTTTTGAAGTTTGGTAACATGTCGTATAATTTAAATATAAAATTTTCACAAAGGTATTAAAAAATTTTTGTACCATGTTTGTTTATTTATATTTTTGCACCCAAAAATATAAAATCATGTTGAGATTTATATCTTTCGGAAGTGGAAGTAGTGGCAATTGTTATTATATT
>CALNFG010000020.1 GCA_939792625.1 uncultured Prevotella sp. | reverse complement strand
ATTTATCTTTGGCGTTTCAAAAGGTTATGTTTTAGGCTGTCAAACCTTATCTCTTGTCTTGCGAAAGATAAGGTTTTGCCTTACTGAAGATAACCTTTTGGAAAACTATAAAAAATGGGTCACGCAGTCTTGCTACGGCGTTCACCGCAGGCTCTCTGTGCTGTTTACACATTGCACTGATTTTTGTATATATTTATTTATTTTGTTTAATATTGCTATTTGTTGTTATTTGTGTTGTTGTATGAGTCAATTTTATAGTTTAAGGAGATTTATTGCGACTTTTAGTAAAAAATTATGTATAAAGTTTGGCGTTTTTCAAATAAATAACTATATTTGCAATCATATTGATAAAAGTTGGGGCTGAAGCCTTTACAATCAATTGTTAAATCCTTGCAAGGTTGTTGTTAAATATTAACTTAAAAAGATTTCATTATGAAGAAGTTTACGTTAGCAGTGCTTGCAGCAGCTTTTGTGCTTTCTATGTCGGCGCAAAAGGTTGTACGGCCGCAAAGAAGTTTGCAGAAGGCTTTTGCCGAAACCCAAGTTGAGGCAGGTGCAGTGAACAAACTGATGGAAAACAAGGCTGGCAAGCCTTTGGCCGCAAAGAAGATTAATCCGTTCAAGAGTGCAGTTAAACAGTCTGTAACCCGTGCAGGTGAAGATTTCAATATCATCACCGAGGCACCTGAAGGTAGGACTGAAGTCTACTCTCTCAGCGGATTGGCTTATTACTCGTTTTGGGGGTATATCATGGGAGTAAGCCATGAGGGAACGCTCGGACAGATTGTTTATTGTGACGACAACACCGTTTATATAAAGAATCCTATCTCGCAGTTTGCCACCAACTCTTATATTAAGGGTACGATAGACGGCGATGAGATTACCGTAAAGCTTCCCCAGCCGATTTATCAGGAGGATTATGACGGCGAGGTTTACAATTACCAGATTGAGCGTCTTGCCTATTCCGAGGATGAAGAAGGCGGCTGGTATTACCGCGACGAGAACAGCTCGGAGGTGAAGTTCACCTTGCGCAACGATTCCGTAATATGGGCCGAAGACACTCTGGGCGACGTCATGCTCGGCCTTTGCGACGATACGGGCGAGTGGATGGGCTACGGCGATTACAACATGGTTTACAGCAAAGTGACAGATACGGTTGTTGAAGCGCCTGCCGACATGACTTGCGAAGACTGGGTGCTGAAGGCTAACGATGACGGACACTTCGTAAAGGTAGGCTTCAGCGGTAAAGATGTTTACGTAGGCGGAATCTACGAAACAATGCCCGACGCTTTTGTGAAGGGTACGATTGACGGTGACAAGGTTGTGTTCAAGAGCGGTCAGTATCTCGGTCCGGACGAGTCGCTGAACTGTCATGCCTATTTCGTAACAGGCGGAAGCGAGATGGTTTGGGACGATGTTTACATGGAATGGTACTCGAGTTCGTACATGACCGAGCAGATAGAGCTTAGCTATGATGCCGAGGCCAAGACGATGATAGCCGACTCGAAGAACGACTCAACGATGTTCATCAACTCAGGCAAAGCACGCATTTACTATATCGAGGCTTTCGACGCACCCGAGTTCAGATATCAGGCTCCTGTCGTAGGAGCAGTCAAACCGGCTACCCCGGAGTTCTTGGAATTTTCTCCTTATGATGAATACTACGGTTATGGATACGTTGATTTCATTGTTCCTAAGTTTGATGTGGACGGCAGAATGCTCGATACTGACAAGATGCACTACAATCTCTTCATCGATGACGAGCTGTTTACGTTCTATCCAGACGAGTATATTGCCCTCACCGAGGAAATGACCAACGTGCCTTATGATTTCACAGACAGTTATGACATCTATGACAACGGCACCGAGAAGATGATCTATTTCTATACGACAGGCTTCGAGAAGATAGGCGTGCGTTCTACTTACACCGCCGATAACGGTGAGAGTAAGGATTCAGAGATTGCATGGTATTATGTCAACGGCGGAACGGTAGGCATCAATGCGGCTGAGGCAGGAGCTAAGGGTGTGAAGAGCGTAGTTTATACCGACCTCTCCGGACGCAGGGTTGCGAAACCTGTCAGGGGCATATACATCAAGACCGAAGTTTACGACGACGGCACGCAGAAGAGCGTTAAGATGTTGAGACGCTGACTTATTGGCAATACCCTTTAGTCAAAAAGGGTGGGTGGAATCCGGCATGAGCCGCGTTACGGCGACGATTCTGGCCTGATACCGGCGGACGGCAACCGGGCATCCGGTGACCTGACCCCGTCCGCCGGTTGCTGTTTGTCTTTATTTCAAGGCTTGTACGGGCTTCCGTTCACTCTTTATCCTTATTATATTACAAACCATTTATAATCAAAAACGTTTTAGTTATGAAGTTAGTACGAATTTTATCAACAGCCTTTATGATAGCGGCCACGGCCTTGCCAGTGTTCGCCCAGGGCTCGTTGACGTTCAGTTACGATACGGGGACGGGCGATAAGGCCAAGTGGGGCACGTTGAAGAAAGAAAACTACGATGTCGCTATACGTATAGATGACGCCAACCTGGTTGGCAAACAGATAAAGAGCGTTACCGTACCGTTTGAGTCTACGGCCGACTTGTCCGACTTTACTGTATGGCTGTCAAAGGAGCTTACGCTCGAGACGGTGGACGGCGTGAAGCAGAATGTGCCCGACATAACGTCGGTTGATGCAGTGGTAGAGAACAATCAGTTGCTTGTTACTTTCGCCGAGCCTTACACGATAACCGATGAAGGTGTTTATGTGGGTTACTCGTTCAAGGTCGACAATCTGACCGGTGACACGAGTTATCCCATCATAGTATCGTCAGAGACCAATCCCAACGGACTTTATCTGCATACTTCCCGTACTTACAGAAGCTGGGAGGCGAAGTCAGAGTCGTTAGGGGCTGTGTCGGTGATGACGGTGGAACTCAGTGGCGATTTCTATGAGAACTCGGTTGGCATATATGCCTTTGGTGAGCAGAATTCAGAGGCAGGAAAGACCGGTGAGGCAAAGTTGACTTTAGTGCAAAACGGCTCTTCTGTGGTTAATTCTATCGACTTCTCGTATGAGGTTGCCGGACAAGAGGGCACGGGGCACTATGACTTCGCGGAGCCGATGGCCGCACAGTATGACAAGAAGCAGGAAATCACTCTGCCAATTCCAGCTGTTGCCGAGGTGGGAAGCTATCCGCTTACGTTTACTGTCACCAAAGTGAACGGCGCAGATAACACGAACGTCCTGGCATCGGCCACGGCTACTCTTAACGTCATGCCGTTTATCCCCGTACACCGTCCGCTGCTTGAGGAGTACACGGGCATGTGGTGCGGCTACTGCCCGAGGGGATTCGTCGGTCTCGAGTTGATGAACGAGAAGTATCCGGACTTGTTTGTTGGCGTGTCTTACCACAACGGTGACATACTCGAGATAATGCCTGTTACGGAGTACCCCAACAATGTGCCAGGATTCCCCGACGCCTGGCTCGACCGCGTGCATGAGACCGATGCTTACCACGGCGATTCCAACAACGGTTACGGCTTCGCGATGGATGACGTTTACCTTGCCCGTGCCGCTGAGGTAGCGCCTGCTTCTGTAGACGTTGAGGCCGACTGGACCGACGATGCACAGCAAACCGTTAATGTTACCGCCACGGTTACGTTCGTCAAGGACGTGTCGGATGTTGATTATAGGATGGCTTACATCCTCGTTGCCGACGACCTTCACGGCGAGGGTGCAGACTGGCTGCAGTCCAATTACTTCAGCGGCAACACCAATTATGCCGACAGCGAGGGTATGGACATATTCGTAAATGGCGGCTCTACGGTCGAAGGACTCCATTTCAACGACGTTGCCGTGATGACATCTGACATCGGTGGCATAGCAGGCAGCCTGCCATCGGAGATGAAGACTGCCACTCCCGCGACTCACACGTATCGGTTCGACATTGCCAATGCGTTGAATACTTCGGGCGAGCCGATAATTCAGGATAAGTCAAAGCTGCGCGTAGTGGCAGTGCTTATCGACGCTGTTACGGGCGAGGTACTCAACTCCAACAAGTGCAGCGTGGGCGGAAATATTGGCACGGGCATCGGAGCGACGGAGGCACGGACGGGCGAAATAAAGTCGGTTGAATACTTCGATGCTTCAGGCCGCAGGGTTTCAACTCCGGCTGGCGGACTTTACATCAAGCGGATTGAATATTCCGATGGCTCTGTGAATACCTCTAAGGTAGTGCTGAAATAATTTATTAGTGTATTTGCCATATCTTCTCAAACTGTTCCGCAATTCCGGATATGCGTGTATTTATTGATTTGCTTCGGACAAATGTACTACGGTTGGCGTTCGCCTCCATCTTCTTCTTGTCGGTACAGGCAACATCCGGACTTACAAAATCTTCCGCCACGCGGAACTTTAAAAGGTGGCATATTCAGCACATCCTAAGATATAAAAATTAGAGAGACGGGCAAGTTCTGACTAAACGAAGTTGGGACTTGCCCGATTTCTTGAAGACATAAAAGAGGATGTGTCAAAATGGAGTTAACGGGAGTCAGACGGTCTGCCGACCGTCCGTAGTTAACGGACAACAGCCTGAAAATCAGCAACAAAGCATTTGTCCGTTAACTGCCGATAACTCCGGCGCGGAGCGACTAACTCCCGTTAACTCCATTTTGACACATCTCCATATACTATTATGTAATTTGATGAATTGTCAGTGCTTTATGCGTATTGTCTCAATCCGCGAATACATGGCTGACGGTATTTGTTTTATGTGTTGTTCGGTTTGCGTTGCAGTATTTTGTTAAGCGATAACGCTTTTGTTCCGAGTTTTATCTTGTCTGTACGCACGCTAATGATGTCATTGAAGAACAGACTGAAAGCCGTTTGCATCATGCTGGGTTGCCTTTTTTCTTTTTGCGCGTAAGGATTGACAAGCATCTTGATGCCTTTGTCTACAACTGAAATGTCTACATCTGCATCGGTCATTACGGGCTCGCCGTCGTAGTGAATGAAACCGGCTTCACGCCTGTGTACATGTATGTGTTTGGTCTTGAACGTCTTTATTTTAGAATTCTTGTCAAGCGTCTTGTTAAACATGTCGATGCTTATTTGCGGCGCTTCAAGCATGTCGAACGGTTCTATTATCGTGACGTCAAGCAGTCCGTCGCTCATCGAAGCCTGTGGCGCGATGTATGCGTTGTTGCCGTATTGTGAGGCGTTGGCGCATGATATGAGGAACGCCCGGCAGAGAGAAGTGCCGTTTTCGTCTATTATTTCGTAAGTTTCAGGTTTGTATTTCAGCCCTTCGCGCAGTATGTTTTCAAGGTATGCCACGGGGCCGCGTTTGCCTGATTCGGCGAATTTCATACTGATGAAGGCGTCAAATCCCATGCCGCACGTACAGAAAAACGGCATGCCGTTGATGATTCCGTAGTCAAGGTCGTGAACGGTGTGCGTGTTGATTATTTTGATAGCTTTGTGTACGTCCATAGGCAACATCAGGTGGCGTGCCAGCCCGTTGCCCGATCCGCATGGAATTATGCCCAGAGCGGTGTCAGAGTGTACAATGCCGCGTGCCACCTCGTTTACCGTACCGTCGCCGCCTACGGCCACGGCCACGGCATATCCTTTGTCTTTGGCATCGCGTGCTATTTCAAAGGCATGGCCGCAGTAGCGTGTCTCTGTAATGGAGAAGTCATAATATTCTTTATCGAGAGTATTCTCGATAATCTGGGGGATTCCCGATTTCTTTACCGTTCCTGAAATCGGATTCATTATGAATATTATTTTTTTTTTGTCACTCATTGCTTTGCAAAAATAATAATAATTGATATAAAACTTTTTACGGCGTTGTAATATTTTAGCTTTTAAAATACTTTTCCATATTTTTTCTTATGGTTTTCGCAATTTTTTGTATCTTTGCAGCCTGATTGGAAAAAGATAAAAAGGTTGTGGGCTTGTCCGTTTGTGATAGTATGGTAAACGCATTGACACAGACACCCTTAGACTTAAAATTATACATATTTCTATATAATGGGACTTTTGCAAGAAAGATACAAGAATTATCGTGAGCCGCAGAAATTCATGGAGGCAGGCGTTTATCCCTATTTCCGTGAGATAACAGGCAAACAAGGCACGGAAGTGCAAATGGAAGGGCACAATGTGCTGATGTTTGGATCTAACGCTTATACCGGTCTTACCGGCGATCCTCGTGTTGAGGCTGCAGCAAAGGCTGCGCTTGATAAGTATGGCAGCGGTTGTGCGGGAAGCAGATTCTTGAACGGTACACTTGATCTTCACGTCCGGTTGGAAAAAGAACTCGCTGAGTTTGAACACAAGGACGAAGCCCTGTGCTTTTCTACCGGTTTTTCTGTTAATGCAGGTGTTCTGGCCGTTGTTTGCGGGCGTGAGGACTATATAATCTGTGACGACCGTGACCATGCCAGCATCGTTGACGGCCGCCGTCTTTCTTTCGCCACTTGTCTTAAGTATAAGCACAATGACATGGAAGACCTCGAGAAGCAGTTGCAGAAATGCCGCCCTGAGTCAATCAAGCTCATTGTTGTTGACGGTGTGTTCTCGATGGAGGGCGACTTGGCAAATCTTCCGGAGATTATACGTCTTAAAAAGAAATACAATGCTTCAGTCATGGTTGACGAAGCTCATGGTTTGGGCGTTTTTGGAAAACAGGGCAGAGGCGTGTGCGATCATTTTGGCGTCACCGATGATGTAGACCTCATAATGGGAACATTCTCAAAGAGCCTTGCCAGCATAGGCGGATTCATTGCCGGTGATAAAGATACGATAAATTATCTTCGTCATACCTGCCGTACATATATATTCAGTGCATCTAACACTCCCGCTGCCACGGCAGCAGCCATGGAAGCCTTGCACATCATAAAGAACGAGCCTGAGAGGATAGAACGTCTTTGGGACGTAACCAGATATGCCTTGAAGCGTTTCAAGGAAGAAGGTTTTGAGATAGGCGATACCGAGAGTCCAATCATTCCTCTGTATGTTCGTGATGTGAAGAAAACGTTTTTTGTGACCAAATTGGCTTTTGATGCAGGTGTGTTCATCAATCCGGTTATACCTCCGGCATGCGCTCCGCAAGACACATTGGTGCGTTTTGCACTAATGGCAACACATACAAAAGAACAGGTTGAACGGGGTGTTCAGGCTTTGAAAAAAATCTTCCAAGAGCAAGGTATAATCAAATAAACATAGAAAAATTTGCAGATTAAGTGAAAAAAACGTACCTTTGCATCCGCAAACCGACAAAGGTACGGTTTCGGGGTGTAGCGCAGCCCGGTAGCGCGCCTGGTTTGGGACCAGGTGGTCGCAGGTTCGAATCCTGTCGCCCCGACAAGTAAGAGTTCGTAAGTGGAAAATCATCTAAGCGTCGTGTTACGTCAGATGTTTTCCACTTTCTTGTTTCCCAACATTTTAAGTTTTCGACCATGTCGCTTAAGGTTCTGTTGTTGTCAGTGATATTTGCTGCTATTTGCGGCAGCGTGGCCGCGCAGGTGACTTTTGTCAGAGAATGTCGTCAGCGGGCTTTTCCTAAAACCGTGCCGGCAGGAGATTACAGCGGTATAACTCATATTAATGGAAATAAGTATGCGGTGGTGTCAGATAAATCGGCGACAGACGGTTTTTTCATGTTCACCATTGACATTGATTCTGTCAGCGGTGAACTGTTGGATGTGCGTGAGGATGGATTTTCAGGCGACAGTGTCTGTGGTGGAGATTGTGAAGGTATAGCCTGGTGTGAACATACTTCAAGCTTTTTTGTTTGCAGAGAGGCTCATTCGGATATTGTCGAGTTTGACAGCATCGGTAAAATGACAGGTCGCAGTCTGGTTATTCCTGACATGTATAAATCAGGAATGGGCAACAAAGGATTTGAATCGTTGACTTATGACGGGCATGAACATTTGTTCTGGACCGTTAATGAAAGCACATTGCCTGCAGACGGGGTAGGGGCGACATCGACGAACGGTGTGGAGAATATTATGAGGCTTCAGTCGTTTGGTGATGATTTGCAGCCCGAAGCACAATATCTGTATAAGATGGATGCTCCGTCGGCCAATGCACGGTCAAGCGAATATGCAATGGGAGTGAGTGAACTGTTGGCGTTGGGAGATGGCAGACTGCTGGTATTGGAGCGTGAGTTCTTTGTTCCGAAAATTAAGCTGGGCTCTGTAGTGAAGTGCAAGTTATATGAAATAAAACCGGATGAGCATGACAAGATATTACCCGGGACATCTGTTTCTGACAGTGCGCGTTATGTCAGCAAACGTCTTGTGCATTCGTTTGAGACGCGGCTGAATCTGTTTAACAGGAAGTTGGCCAATTATGAGGGTATGTGCATAGGCCCGACGCTGGCGGACGGAAGTGTGGTTATCGTGCTTGTCAGTGATTCTCAGAGCCGGTATGCCGGAGTTTTGAAAGATTGGTTTAAAACCATTGTGATACAAAAGTAAACTTCCGGTTTTGCCGGCAGTGGCTCTTAAATGGCAATAAACTTTATGTAGCATCTGTCATCGAACGACTTATTGCCCTTCATCAGTCCTTTTGTGGCCTTGAAAGTTCTGATGCAAAGCGGGTCGTCTGTCAGTTGGCCGGTAAGGGCAGCTTCGCTTTCTTCCAATGTGTTTTTAAGAAACGGATAACCGTCGCTGGCCAATATTATGCCTTTGTCCGGTTGCCTGACATCTATCACTTTTACTTTGTCGAGAGGAATTTCAAAGCCATCGATTACAGCGTAAGTCACATTCTGGCCGTTACAGCTTTTTTTGAGTTCTTCCTGTATGTGTTTTCGTCCGCAGTCATCTGTCTGTATGTTTTCTACGATTGCTCCGTTGCTCAAAGCATGTTTTAGAAATTTTGACCGTTCGGCGGCAAGCCTGCTCTCGTCGGGTTTGCCGTTGTCATGATATTCGCCGTCTGCGATACACTGACAGTCGCCAACCATCCATATTTGCTTTCGTTTTACAGAGTAGACTATCGCGCTTGCCGTGGCCCGTTCAGCCGGATTTAGCTGTAGTCTTTGCATGTCTGCACCTTCACTGATACAGGCTTCTCTTACATATTCGGTAACGCCTGCACAGAATGTTTCCATGCCGATGTCGGCAGACATCCCGTCTATATACCGCTTTATCAGTTCCATGCAGTAGCGCCCATTGCTTATATTGCCGTTCAGCTTTGTTTCTGTCTTGCTTGTGCTTCCGTCTATTACGGCCACGAATCTGTCATTTACGACCAGACCGTCTTCGCATTCCGCCTGGCTTTTCTTTCCGGTTATTGTTTGTTCTATGACTTTTATCTTGTCCATGTGTGTTTCTTGGGTATAATTGTTTTATCAGGTCGGGGCGTCCGATTCTCATCAGACTGCGTTCTATGCCGGCCCGTTCTTCAGGCTTATACCAGAAGAAGAATTGTCGTTGCGCCAGTTTCTCGTGCTTAGTCCTGGCCGAATACACCGGTTTCAGTGTGTACGGGTCGAGCCCGGTGTACCACATCTCCGTGCTGAGAGTCATCGGCGTGGGTGTGAAATCCTGCACCTGTTCGAGATGAAAGTCGAGGTTTTTGGTCGCGACAGCCAGTTCAGCCATGTCTTCTTCGGTGCATCCGGGGTGGCTGCTGATAAAGTATGGTATGATCTGCTGTCTGAGATTCTCCTGCTTGTTGATATTGTCAAAAATTTTTTTGAACTCTTCAAACAGGTTGAACGAAGGTTTACGCATCAGCTTCAGCACATTGTCCGATGTATGTTCAGGTGCAACCTTAAGTCTTCCGCTTACGTGTCGGCATATCAGTTCACGTGTGTATAGCCGGGCAGCCATGTCGCATGCGTCATCGCCGCTCTTGTGCAGCAATAGGTCATAACGCACTCCGCTGCCTATAAAGCTTTTTTTTACGCCTGGTACGGCATCTGCGGCTTTGTATATTTCAAGCAGAGGTCTGTGGTTCGTGTCAAGGTTGCGGCAGATACGCGGATGTACGCACGACGGACGCTTGCATTTGGCACACAGCGTCTTATCTTTTCCGCCCATGCCGTACATGTTGGCTGACGGTCCTCCCAAGTCGCTGATGTATCCTTTGAAGTCGGGCATCTCCGTGACGCGTTTTACTTCTTCAATTATGCTGCGTCTGCTTCTTGATGAAACAAATTTGCCCTGATGGGCACTGATGGTACAGAAGGCGCATCCGCCGAAGCATCCGCGGTGAATGTTGACAGAGTGTTTTATCATTTCATAGGCCGGTATGCGTTTTCCCTTGTATTTGGGATGAGGCAGGCGGGTGTATGGAAGATCATAACATCTGTCAATCTCTTCAGTCGTCATGGGCGGATAAGGAGGATTTACGACGACAAACTTTCCGTCGACTTCCTGCAACAGGCGGTTGGGCTGCAGCATATTAGATTGTTCTTCTATGTGTCTGAAGTTTTCGGCCTGGGCCTTTTTGTCATGCATACATTCTTCGTGTGAGTTTAATACAATGTCAGTGTCAGTCATCCCGCCCGGCACTTTATCTTTGTTACACAGATAAACAGTCTGAGGTATGTCGTGTATGTTGCCGATACTTTTGCCGTTTTCCATTTCGTTACACAATGCACTGACCGGCCTTTCGCCCATTCCGTATATTATGAGGTCGGCCCCCGAATCGCACAATATACACTTTTTCAGTTCGTCTTTCCAATAGTCATAATGCGTGAGACGTCTCATCGAGGCCTCGATTCCACCCAATACTACCGGTATGCCGGGATAGATGCTTTTCAGTATTTTACTGTAAACGATGGTAGGATATTCCGGGCGGCAGTCGTGACGGCCGTCCGGACTGTATGCGTCTTCTGAACGCAGGCGGCGGTTGGCGGTGTATTTGTTGACCATGGAGTCCATACATCCGGGTGCCACGCCGAAGAAAAGGCGTGGTCTGCCAAGTTTCTTAAAGTCACGATAATCTCCGTGCCAGTCCGGTTGCGGCACGATGGCCACTTTAAGCCCCCTCGCCTCCAATGTGCGGCCTATTACGGCGGCGCCGAAAGAAGGGTGGTCAACGTATGCATCTGCCGAGAAGATGATGACGTCAAGCATGCCCCATCCTCTCAGTTCTACTTCTTTTTTTGTCGTAGGCAACCAATCAGACAGTCTGTATCCGCCGTCATGTCTGCGTGTGTCATTCATGGCTGTCGCTTTGACTTTCGGTGTTTTCGTCAGAACTTTTTTCCCATTTCGCATACAAGTCAGCGAGCTGCCTTAGGCCGAAAGCCTTCATGTTGTCGTTGTAGATTACGTCGAGACACAAGTCTGTAAGGCGTTTGTCTGCCTCGGGTGCGGCTTCGAGTGCGGCTCTGGCGTTGAGCTTGAGTTTGTCGAGTACAGATTCGTCAATGATGCCGTTGCTGTCAACTAGGTTGCGCATCAGTGCATACTGCTTTATTGTTTTGAGATGAGCCTCGGTCACATTGATACTTCTTGTGCCTGAAGCGTTGGCTTGAATTTTGTATGTGTTCATGTCTGTATTGTTTGTATTGTGTGTGGAGATATATTCCTTGTATGACGGTTTCACTTTCATTGTGCTTGTTTCGTAGCCGTGCTTCTCCACAGTTGTTTTCATGCCGACAAAGTTATCATATTTTTCTGAAAATGCAAACGTCGGCATGCCTTTTCTGTTATAAATTAAGTTATACCTTAAATCATACGGCATTGTTTGTTTCAAATGTCATTTGTCAATCACAAATTTGTTTTTACATATCTTTATGTCAATTTTATCTTGTCCGGATTTTTATACAAACTGTGTCGTAAGTATATGATGAGACTTCATTTCGTAGGCCGTAAATGTCTTTATAGTGATGTGAAATTGCAGTCCGACACCCTAAAAGGTAACCTTTTGTGATGTTAAACCTTACCTTTAGTCTCTTTAAAGTTTACCTCCGGATGGCTGAAAGGTTAGCTTTTGCGAGCGATAACTGTTCTTTTCGCTGTTTTTTCTTCAAATTTATATGCACATAAATGTATTCGCAACATTTAAATAGCTTATGTTCAGGATTTTATGTCTGCACACGAATCTCGCCCATATTTTCGGTCAATTCCCGGATATTTTAGAATAAGCCTCTTCTCAGACTTTTAGCTTTGACCGGATGTAAGCGTAAACCGGCATTATGTTTCATTTTGTAACGCGATGCCATCTGCCGCTATGTCTGTCGTTATTTTGTTAAAATACATTTGCAAGCTAATTTTTGAGGCTGAAATAGAATTTGATTTTAAAAACGGTGTATATATTACATTTTATAAATTTAAATGAGCAAATCAATATTTTTCCATACAAATGTTTGGGCTTTTAAGAATAAATTGTACCTTTGCGAAATTCATATAATATTAGTTAACTCATTAAAATGTAATTTTATGAAAAAATTTTTTCTTGGTTTATTTGTTATTCTGTTTTCCGCGACAGTGGCAAATGCACAAAAGTCTGGCTTTGAGAATGCACGACAATTGTTAAACAAGAAAACGGCCAAGACATCTCTGAAGGCGAACAAGGCTCCGTCAAGGATTAGTCTTGAGAGTGACGAGCGTATTCTCGGTTATTACACTACCGATGACCTCGATCTGACAGGAGGAAGTTCGCTGGGCATGAATACGGCTCCCGGCGTATATCCGGTATCAGTGGTGTTTACTCCTGATGTTATCGGTAATTTTGTCGGCGGACAAATTACAAAGGTGCGTTTCGGTCTGTCTGAACCAGTTGGCCCGTCAAGCGTTTATGTGGCAACGATTGACATAAACAGCGGTGTGATGAGTGAGCATCTGGCTGAGGCCCGTCTGGAAACAACTGCGAGCGGATGGAATGATGTGACGTTTGACACTCCGGTAACAATAGAGCCAAATACGTCTTACCTTATAAGTTATGAATATGCCCAGGAATCTACTTATAGCATGGGCCAATATATAGCCAATAATTATCCTCTGCTTGTTGACGGAAGTGTAAATCCGGGCGGTGAGACCCAGTATGGATTTATGATTTACGGTGATTTCGGACAAGGAACAGACTGGTATACAATGACAGGACAAGGATATGGCAATCTTTGTGTACAGGCAGTAGTAAAAGGAGGAACTTTCATAGATGAGGATATAACACTCGACGGTATGTCAGCTGTTAATACTTATTGTAAAAATGGTGAAAAAGCAAGCTTTACATTTGGCATAAAGAGCAATGGTAACATCATACCTTCATCATATACTCTGGATGTGGCTGTCGACGGCAATGTTGTCAGCACGCTTGACACACCTGTACCGTTGAGCAACAGCATTCAGCAGGTTTCTGCCGGAGTGACATTACCGGAAGGGCTTTCTGCAGGCTCTCATGTCGTATCTCTGTCGGTTGCCACTATCAACGGCAACAAACCCGTGGAGAACACGAATGACGACGAAGTTTCGACAAAGGTCAACACGTACACTGAAAGTGTGCCTAGAGTGATGAGTCTTGTCGAACAGTACACATCGACGTATTGCGGTTATTGCCCGTTGGGAAGCGAGCTTGTTGCAGAACTGCAGGCCATTCGTGGCGATATTGCATGGGTGTCTGTACATACCTCGCAGATGGGGCCGGACGTATTTGTCACAGATGCGGGAACAACACTTGCCGATATGTTCGGAGCAAGTCTGATAGGCATTCCTGCGGGAGCTTTCAACAGATATTACATTGATGACAACACATTGAATTCCCGCGGCTATATACCCGTTGGCATTGGTTATGATGACATTCCCACTTATGCCGAAATGTTCAGTGATATTATAAACGAGTCTAATCAGATGCCGGCTTTTGCAGGTGTTGATATATCCACGGATTATGATCAGGTTACGCGTCAGCTCACGGTTACGGTTTCAGGAAACATCACGGCAGACTTTGCTACGTATGTCGGCAATGATGCTGCCCTTACTGTATATCTTACGGAGGACGGTCTTGTTTCCACGCAGACTGATTATTCTCTGCCCGGACGTTATGATGAAGACTATGTACACAACAATGTGTTGAGGGCTGTTGTCAGTGAGAATGTTTTCGGTGACCCGCTCACTATGACCGGTACCGGAACTTATTCAAACACATATACAGTGACATTGGATAGTGAATGGAATGCCGACAACATGCACATTGTGGCTTTCGTCGGAAGGCCGGTTGGAGACAATAGCAGTGCTGATGATGTATGGATTAACAATACAAACATGGCGAAAGTGGGTGGCAGCTCAACCGGTATTGATGACTCCGTGATTGCGGATAAATCATTGACGGAGGTGGCCCGTTATACTCTTGACGGAACGCTCGTTGACCGGCCGGTGAAGGGTGTCAACATAGTCAAAATGTCTGACGGCAGTACACGTAAGGTTGTTGTGAAATAAGGAATGTTTTTTTTCGTTTTTTATTAACATTAAAAAATAATGATTATGAAGAAACATTTATTGGTATTTTCAATGGTAATGGCAGCGATGACCGCCAACGCACAGACGCGTCAGGTTGCCACAATCAGTACTCCCACAACGTTGCAGGCTCCTTTATATTGCGTTTCTGCCAACGGTAAGTATGCCGCAGGAGATTTCGGAGCAGTGTCGTTGCTCGATCTTGAAACAGGAGAAGAAACCGTGTTTTATGATGCAGCGAATGAAGGCTCCAGCGCAAAGGGCGTGACAAATGACGGTACGATTGTGGGGCAGTTCGGTGTCGACCTGTCAGCTCCCGGAGCTGTGCTGAAGAAAGGAGCCGACAGCTGGACTATTCTGCCCGTGCCTGAAGAAGTTGGTGAAGGCGGTGAGTTCTGTCCTCAGGGTGTTACTCCCGACGGCAAATACATAGCCGGATATTGCTATGACATGAACAAGGGCATGTATGTTCCGCTGATGTGGAATTTGCAGGATGACGGCAGTTACGGTACAGAGCTGTTGCCTTATCCCGAAACCGACTTGTGGGGCATGCAGCCGCAGATGACGGTGCTGTACGGACTCAGTAACGACGGAACCAAGGCATACGGCAAAATGGTGGACTTCACGGGCTTCTGTACTTTAGGTATATTATATACGAAAGGCGAAGACGGAACGTGGACGTACAGACTCTTGGGCGAAGACTGGCTGATAAAGAATGAAGGAGCTGAAAATCCCGGCCCGCAGCCACAGATGGAAGATTATGTTACGGCAGAGCCGGGTACGGACGAATATTGGCAGCAGGTACAGGATTTTGATTTCCTCATGATGGATTGGAACATCGCGGCTGAAGCTTATGCTAAAATAAGCACATCGCCTTCTTCACAGATTCAGGTTAACCAGAACAGTATGAGCGGTAACGGAAAGTGGATGGTAATGGCTACGCCTGACGCCGCCCGCCGGTATAATGTTGAAGACGGAACTTTTGTGGAGATCAGCGGCAGTGCAGGACAGACGGCTTGCTCTGTTACCGACAACGGTGACGTGATGATGGCTTCACCTTTGGCCGCTCCGTTCCGCTCGTCTTACATCTGTCCTGCAGGAACAGAGAGCAACGGTCCGCAGGATTTTGTCGGTTGGCTGGAGACAAACTATGAAGTGACTTACGCAGAAGGTACCGAAGACGGTTCGACCATGGGACTGGGAACTTGTTGCGTAACTCCTGACGGAAAGACCTTTGTGGGATGGAATGCACCGATGCAGCCTAACTTGTATTATGTAAGCTCTATCGTGCGTATTGATGGAACAACCACAAGTATCATGAACATCGATAAGACAAAAGAGCCGACAATTGAAGGTGGTGTTCTTTATATACCCGAAGGAACTGCCGATGTTTCAATATATGAAGCAGGCGGCAGCCTGATTGCAGCATTTACGGCAGAGGGCAGTACGGATTTGTCTTCGTATGCCAAAGGTATTGTAGTTGTAAAGGTAAATGTTGGTAAGCTGACAAAGACATTCAAGCTGACATTGTGATGACATTTGATATGTGATTCAGATGACAGACAGGGGGCGACATAAGGCAGTCGCTCGCCTGTCTGTCTTTTTTCTGTCTGCAGTGAATATATTTGTTTATGAAGCATCGTCCGTTCTTAACATCAAAAATGTACTTCATCAGAGCGTTTTTAAAATAAAATGTGTTACCTTTGCAACAATTTTGAGATTTTAAAGTTATTAAGTTAGAATAGGAATAATTTATAACAGTGGACACGACGCATATTGAAGAAATTCCGCAGCAGGAGGGTGGACGCGACGCAATGAATGCCGTGCAGCTTTTCATAAAGCGGTTTTTTGACATTGTGGGGGCATTAATCGGACTGATTGTGCTTTCGCCCGTGATGCTTATAATATGCGTGATGTTGAAGCGCCAGGGTAATGGCCCTGCCATATTTACTCAGGAACGTATAGGTTATCGTGGAAAACCGTTTACAATATATAAGTTCAGGACAATGAGCGACGGAGAGACTTCCGGTCCAAGACTTGTTGCAAAATGTGACGCGACCAATTCGACAAAGACTGAGAGATTCTTACGCGAACATCATCTTGACGAACTGCCGCAGCTTTGGAATGTGTTGAAAGGAGATATGTCGTTTGTGGGTCCGCGTCCGGAACGTCGGTATTTTATCGAAAAGATAATGCAGTTTGATTCCAATTATGAACTTATATATAAGATGCGTCCCGGACTGACGTCTGAGGCCACATTGTATAACGGGTATACTGACAGCATGGAAAAGATGTTGAAGCGCTTGCACATGGATATATATTATCTGGAACACAGGTCTCTGAAACTGGATTTCAGTATAATAATGCGTACGGCACTAAGCATTGTGAGCGGAAAGAAATTTTGATTATTGACATAAATTTAATACAAATACACCAAATATAAGCAGACATGACAATGAAGAGATACATCATACTGATAGCGATTGTTGCATTGTTGCCGCTGTATGCTGTGGCACAGTCGTCAATGACGGATGAACAGGTTATGGAATTTGTCGTCAAGGAACATGAAGCCGGCACGTCGCAGTCGCAAATTGTGACGCAACTGATGCAGCGTGGTGTCAATATTGATCAGATACGACGAGTCAGACAGAAGTATGAGCGTCTCGCCAAAAATCAGGGACTTGGCACCGTAACCGGTAGCGGTGATAAAAGTGAAAGCCGTCTGCGTACCAACAACAGCAGGAACAAGACAAATAAAAACAGGCGCAGTACAGAGGTAAGCGATGAGTCAATGTCTACATATCGTGTGAAGGACGGGCGTGAGAGGAACACTGAGTATAGTAACACGTATGATGAAAATAATGAAGACTGGGTGATGATGCAGGACATGATAGACGGATTCCTGCCTGATACTGCAGCCATTGTTGAGAAATACATGAAAGATAGAAAGTCAAAGAAGATAAAGGTCTTTGGCCGTGACATATTCAATAATAAGGAACTGACTTTTGAGCCGGATATGAATATAGCCACTCCGCGTGACTATCGTCTCGGACCTGGTGACGCCGTGTATATAGATATTTACGGAGCTTCACAGAAAACGGTTGAAAGTACGGTCTCTCCTGACGGCACCGTGACAATAGAAGGTTTCGGTCCTATATCTGTAAGCGGCCTTACCGTTGACGAGGCTAACGCAAGACTGCGGTCGACTCTCGGAACACGTTACAGCAGTTCGAAAATAAGACTCACCGTGGGGCAGACACGTACTATTATGGTAAACGTGATGGGAGAAGTTGAGAATCCCGGAACATACACACTGCCTGCTTTTGCCACAGTGTTCCATGCCCTTTACATGGCCGGCGGTACAAATGATTTGGGTACGTTGCGCGACATAAAGGTTTATAGAAACAACCGTCTGGTGTCATCGGTTGACATCTATGATTACATACTGAACGGCAAACTGAGCGGGAATGTGCGTCTTGCCGACAACGATGTCATATCGGTAGGTGCGTATGATTGTCTCGTGAACATTACCGGAAAAGTGAAACGTCCGATGTATTATGAAATGAAAAAGACTGAAAGCCTTTCTTCATTGCTGAAGTATTCGGGCGGATTTACGGGCGATGCATATAAGAAATCTGTCAGAGTGGTACGTAAGGCCGGTCGTGAGTTCTCTGTGTATAACGTAGACGAGTTTGACATGGGAGCTTTTAAAGTTGCTGATGGCGATTCGGTAAGCGTGGACTCTATTCTGCAACGTTTTTCAAATATGGTGGAGATTAAGGGTGCAGTGTTCCGTCCCGGAATGTATCAGGTTGGTGGCGATATCAACAGTGTACGTTCACTTATAGAACATGCTGACGGTCTTAAGGAAGAAGCTTTTACGGCCCGTGCAGTGATGCACCGCATGAAACCAGATAGGACACTTGAGGTTGTGCCGGTGGACGTAGACGGAATATTGGCCGGCCGTGTGGCAGATATTCCCATTCAGAACAACGATGTGTTGTTTATCCCCACCAAGCAGGAGATGATGGAAGAACAGACTATCACCATACATGGTGAGGTTTATTATCCCGGTGTGTATAAATATGCCGATAATGAAACACTTGAAGATTTTGTATTGCAGGCGGGAGGACTGAAGCAGGCTGCTTCAACAGTCAAGGTTGATGTTGCACGCCGTATGGTTAATCCTAAAGCTCTCACCACTGATTCTGTCATTGCAAGGACATATACTTTTGCCCTTAAAGACGGTTTTGTTATCGACGGTGAGCCGGGCTTTAAACTAATGCCCTTTGACGAAGTGTATGTTCGTAAAAGTCCCGGTTTCTACAAACAGCAGAATGTAATGGTTGAGGGTGAGGTTATGTTTGGCGGAACATATACTCTGTCAAAGAAAAATCAACGTTTGAGTGATCTTATAAAGGTAGCCGGAGGCGTCAATGATCGTGCTTATGTAGCGGGAGCGCGTCTTGAACGCAAACTTAACGAAAGCGAGCGCAAACGTTATGAACTTGTCATGAAGATGGCCAAGGAGCAAGCAGAGAATCTTGAGATTGAAGCTGCAAGCTTGAATAAACAGATTAACATAGACAACAACAGTGAGAAAATAAAGAAATATGAAATTCCAGAGAGTTATTCTGTGGGTATAGAGCTTGACAAGGCTCTTGCAAATCCCGGTTGTGATGCCGACATTGTGTTACGTGAGGGCGACCGTCTTGTAGTGCCGCAGTATACTGCCACTGTTAAGATTAACGGAGAGGTGATGTATCCCAACACAGTCGGCTTCCAGCAGGGTAAGAAGGTTAGTTATTATATAAATCAGGCTGGTGGATATACCGAGCGGGCCAAGAAAAAGCAGGCATACATCATATATATGAACGGCACACTGGCAAAGGTGAGTGAAGGCGCCAAGCCGATGCCAGGTTGTGAGATATTCGTTCCTGAAAAGAGTGTCAGCAAGATGACCATAGCCGAAAAGATGGCAATCGGTACGACTGCAGCGTCAATCGCAACGATGATTGCAACGCTGGTTAATATATGGAAGTAAAATATCTGATTTAAATATTTAATCCCACGTAAACGGATACAGATAGAAATATATGCAGATAAATGCAAATCATGATGGAAGAACTTCTTTGATAAAGAAAAATGTTCTTTATTCCTTTTTGATAAAAGGGTGGGGAGCGTTTATCATATTTCTGTCTGTGCCTGTTACGTTAAAATGTCTTGGCGAATATTCTAATGGTGTATGGCTGACGATAAGTAGTTTGTTGGTTTGGATAGACCAGATGGATATAGGTTTGGGGAATGGATTACGTAATAAATTAGCAATATTTATGGCTGAAAATAACTACGTAAAGGCACGTGAAGCTGTGTCATCCACTTTTTTTATGCTTATATTTATCATCGTGCCTATTACTATTGTTTTATGTGCATTGATAAATTTTTCGGATGTATATGCTTTTTTTAATGTAAAGAAAGAGATTATAAATGATTTGTGTACGGTACTTACCGTAGCAACAATATTCGTATGTACTACGTTTATATTTAAATTCGTCGGAAGTTTTTATCTTGGACTTCAATTGCCGGCAATAAATAATTTGTTGGTAGTCTGCGGTCAGACATTATCT
>CALNFG010000019.1 GCA_939792625.1 uncultured Prevotella sp. | reverse complement strand
TTTTATCAATGCCCAGGGCCGTCCGGCCGTGGCCATGTGGTCGGTGCTGATAGGAGCGGCACTCAACATTCTGCTTGACCCATTGTTCATCTTCGTTTTTGGCATGGGTGTGAAGGGCGCCGCCGTTGCCACGGTCATATCTCAGGCCTGCAGTGCCGTATGGGTGATAGGTTTCCTTACGTCAGACCGTGCCTCGTTGCGGCTTGAATGGAGGTATATGCGCCCCGACCGCAGAATCATTATGTCTGTGGCCGGTCTCGGCATGTCTCCGTTCATCATGGCCGGCACGGAGAGTCTTGTCGGCTTTGTGCTGAACTCAAGTCTTGAATATTTCGGCGACATTTATGTCAGTACGCTGACCGTGCTTCAGAGCGCGATGCAGTTTGGCAGTGTGCCGCTTACGGGTTTTGCACAGGGTTTTGTGCCCATAGTCAGCTATAATTACGGTCATGGCGACACGGCCCGTGTAAAGTCATGTTTCCGTGTGGCTGTCACGGTGATGTTCGGTTTCAATTTCGTGCTTATGCTTTTCATGATATTGTTTCCTCATGTCGTGGCCGCTGCTTTTACTGACGACGACAGGCTGACCGATACTGTGTGCATGATGATGCCGCTGTTTCTTGCCGGCATGACCATTTTCGGGCTGCAACGTGCCTGTCAGAACATGTTTGTGGCTCTGGGGCAGGCTAAGATTTCCATATTCATAGCCCTGTTGCGCAAGGTCATACTGCTTGTGCCGCTGGCTCTGCTGCTGCCTGAATGGTTTGGGGTTAAGGGCGTTTTTGCTGCCGAGGCCGTGGCCGATGCCACGGCCGCCATCTGTTGCACGGCCGTATTTGCATGGCGGTTCCCGAAAATTTTACGCGGAGTTGCAAAGCGGCATGACTGATGCCGCGGCTTTTGTGGTGGGGATGAAAAGGACTGAAATAAGAGTTTGTGAATATATAAAAAGGAGATGTGTCAAAATGGAGTTAACGGGAGTCAGTCGCTCCGCGCCGGAGTTATCGGCAGTTAACGGACAAATGCTTTGTTGCTGATTTTCAGGCTATTGTCCGTTAACTACGGACGGTCGGCAGACCGTCTGACTCCCGTTAACTCCTTATTAACTCAATTTTGACACATCCTCGTGTGTATTATTCGTCCCAGTTGTCGGTGCGGAATGAGCTTACTGGCAGTCCGTCGCAATAGAGGTCGCCGTCCACCCAGTCTTTGAAGGCGTAACGCACGGCTACGGGGCGGGCTACGGCGTCGCTCTTCACATAGACCTTGCTGCGCTCAATCCATGCTTTGGCGGGGTGGAACACGTGGTCTTCACCTGCCACTTCGAAGAGATCGCTCTTCAGACCGTTGCGTCCGTACACCCACATGTCGGCACGGTTGAAGCGTACCACGGCTGTATCGTTTTGGAATGTGACGTCGCGGAAATAAGGACTCTCCGACTTCAGACCCTCCACGCCGTACGTCTTGTCGAGCGCCAGCAGTGCAAGGCGCAGTCCGGCGAGATTCTTCTTGCGCGGATGTATGCCGTATTCCAGTCCGGCGTCCATAAGTACTGCCATGCCGCAGTTCTCGCTCATCAGTTCGGCCTTCGACTGCTGTTCGCGCAGCAGAGCGCTGTTAACCGTGTAGTTGATTATCTTGTAGTCATACGGAGCTATCTGGCAGAAATAGAACGGGAAGTCGCCCTGTCCCCATTCGCTGCGCCATCCTTTTATCATGGCCGTCATCATGTCGGCGTAGGTCTTGTAGCGCGGAACGTTGTCCTCGCCCTGATACCAGATTACGCCGCGCATGGTATAGCCGATGAGAGGGTGAAGCATGCCGTTGTAAAGCACGGTGGGGGTACGGTTTTTCGATTTAATGTCGTCTTCAGAGGCCGGAATCTTGGCATCGGGAAACGCCTTCAGCCAGTCTGCCGTCATCCATGCTTCGCATGCCGAGCCGCCCCACGAGGCCACAATCAGTCCCACGGGGACATCGAGCATGCGGCGCAGTTCGCGGCCGAAGTAGTAGGCCGTGGCGCTGAACTCGCGCACCGATGCCGGTGCAGCTTCGCTCCACTGTCCGCTCACGGTGTCAACCGGTGTGAAGCGGCTGTTGCGTTTCACGGTGAACAGGCGCAGCTTGCTGTCCGTGCTGTGTAGGATGTCTTCAACGGCATTTTCCACCGGCTGGTTTTTAAAGCCTTTCATGGGCATCTCCATGTTGCTCTGGCCCGAGCATATCCATACTTCGCCGATGAGAATATTGTTCAGACGGGTTTCCTCGCCGTCATTTAGCGTTATGGTGTAGGGACCACCTGCTTCAGGCGTCTGTACGGATGTTTTCCATTTGCCGTCGTTGCCGGCCTTTATGCTGTATGTCTTGTTGTTCCACGATGTGGTTATCTTTACTGTCGATGATGCCGTGGCCGTGCCCCAGATGTTGGCGTTGGTCTCGCGCTGCATCACCATTCCGTCAGAGAACATTTTGGGCAGAGTCACTTTTGCCTCAGTCCCTGTTGCAGCAAGCAGTGCTGCGAATAGAAATGTCAGTTTTTTCATTGTATGCTTGTCTTTTTGTTTGATTGTTCAGTGTACGGCCGTATACCGGTCAAAAACGGTTGACTAATTTGACCGGACCGAGCAGGCCGGCGGGCAGCAGGTCTTTTTCGGCGCGGCGGTATTTGCCGTTTGTCCAGATGCCTTCAAAGGGCGGGGTGCCCAGATCGTTGCCCATCAGGGCGTTGGCCCATGTGTTTACCACAACAATCTTCAAGGTGTTTGTGCCACGTTTTACGGCTTTGGTTATGTCAACGGCGAATGGAGCTGTCCATGCCGTGCCGCACAGCTTGCCGTTTACATATACCGTGGCCGTGTTAGCCACGTTGCCGAGCGACAGGGTTATGTTGCTGCCGGTTTTGCGCGGAAGGCGGAATGTGGTGGTATAAGAGGCGTGGCCGGAGTAAAACTTGACGTCGTTGTTGTCAGATTTGCTCCAGTCGAAGAGTGTGTTTGTGCTGATTTTTCTTCCCGTCTTGTCGAAGGTCACGTTCCATCTGTTCTTGTCGAGAGTGAGCAGCGTTGTGCTTTGTGACGGCATTTTACCGTGCTTTCCGGGTACGGCTTTGTCTGACAGAATGTAGAACAGCGAGCCTCCTTCAGGCAGGGTCACGTGTGTGCCGGCCTCATATATTTTGCCGGTCACGGCATCGGCCAGGTATCTGTATGTTCGTTCTGCCCTGAACTTTGGTGCAAAGGTCATTGTCGAGTCTGTCTGATTGCTCATGAAGTAGATGTCGGCTTCATCTGAGACACGGTGGGTGAAGTCGATTCCTGCCGGAAGGTCGGCGTCTTTCTTTATGCCGAGGCTGCTGAGGTCAGGTTCTGTCCACGGCTCCCTTATCACTGGTACTCCCCATCGGGCTATCGAGTCGATGGTGTTCCAGCATGTCACGATGCGGCCCGGATTCATCTTTCTTGCCTGCGGAATGACGAGGGCTGCGTATGCCATGCCGTCTTGGGTGACGAGTGTGTTGCCTTTCACCTGCGATTTGCCAAGCACGTCGTGGTTGAACGAGTCGTAACGGTAGCCGCGTAGCGGGTTTATCCAGTCTTCGGCCTTGGTCATGTTGGCCGTATGGGTAACTCCCACGGGGCTTACCTCAAGCGGCTGGCCTTCATTGGCAAGGCGTTTACGTTCTCGTTCCTTTGTCTCTTCGCTGAAAAGTCCCGGCAGACTGCTTACGAGGCGTTCGGGCAGAATGGAGCGTCGGGGTGTTTCGTCGCCGGTATATACGGCAAGGTCGATTACCGGCGAGCCGTATTGCAACAGAGACTGGCAACGTGATATGTAGCCGGTGAATGCCGGCATTTCCTTCCACCACGTGTTATCTCGCTGGAAGAAAGTGCCTATGCCGTCGAGTGTCATGCCAGGCGCACGGTCTGTCCACGGATTGTGTGTGTTCACGTGGAATACTATCGCGTTGATGCCGGTGCAGTAGTTGCGGTCGAGCAACGGTTTGAGTAAGGCCAGGTCTTCGTCCCAGGTGCCGCGCACTTCGGTGAAGCCTTCGGCCTGTATGATGTTTTTCCCGTAAATGTGGGCACCGCTTACGGCGTCGAGCATGTCGTTGAGCTTGTCGTGAGTGGGACTGTTCAGCCAGAACTCGCCCATCGGATAGTCTGCGTGCTGATAGTGCAGGAGGCCGTCGCTGACCATGGTCGGTGACACACACTCGGCAGAGAGTTTGCATCCGTATTCCTTACCGAGACGTTCAACTTCATCAAAAAACACGTCGTTGATGAGTTCTGCGATGGTCAGACGTATGTCGCGGAGTACTTTTTCAGAAGCTTCGGAAGAAGCGACGGGCACTCCGGCGTATAACGGAAGCCAGCGCATAAGGTCGTATCCGCGACGGTATTTGAACTCTTCGGCGAAGTTGTCGCTCCAGTTCTGGCTGCCACATTCCCAGCTGTCTACGTGAATGCGTGTGAGAACTTTCTTCACAATGTCTTCCGGCGCATGGCGGTATATTTCGGCAAACCAGTTGTCGAACTGTTTCTTTATCGCTTCACGTGAAAACTTGTCACATTCCAGTCCGCGGCCTCCGCCGCCGGTGGCATTGACGTGTCCGGTCGTGGTGTGTCCCATGCGGAGTATATGCCAGCGGCCTTTGGGCAGGTTGATGGATATCGGTTTGTCGAGAAATTCGTTAGAGGGCAAAATGCCGGTAAGGTTTATTATCTTGCTTGGCTCCACACATTCGTTGTCAGCAACGGGGAAATATTCAGACACTCTCCACACTTTTCCTGACTTACCTTCATATCCGTCTATTACCGGTTCGGAGCCAAGCTTCAGTCCGGCGATTTTCAGATTTGGCTTCCACTTTGCCGCATCCATATCCTCCGAGCCCGGGTCGCTGCCGTCGGGGGTCCAATGAAATTTGAAGAAACGTGCAGTCGTAGCAGGTATGGCGTATGTTGCGTATGCGTCGGTGTTTTGCCATCCCTGGCGTGCGGGGCTGATTTCGCGTACAAAGCGGTAGTTTGTACCGTCGTCAGAAGCGTACACCTTGAATCTGTGTGCCTGATAGTTGTTGCCGCCGGTAATAATCTCGACACTGCGCAGGGTATAAGGCTCGTCGTAAGACATTATGATGTCGCACGGCTCTGACGAGCGGTAGGGAAATTCGACTGATGCCTTAGGCTTTCTGTCATCAAAGTATTCTGCGGGATAAGCGAATGCCGTTATGTCCTCGTAGTAATTTTCCTTGCATGCCGGTCGGGGCAGTGTGATTTCCTGTTCTCCACCGTTGACGATTGTGTCAGACCATACTATGCGTTGCATTGATTCTTCGGGCGTAATCCACGGACCTCCTCCGAGAGCAAATCCGTCGGAGAAGTGGATACCCATTTCGAGGTCAAGTTCGGCGGCGGTACGGAAAGCCGTGTCCATGCGTTTCCACCATTCGGGTGAAAGCTGGCGTGCAGTGCCTTTGTATTGGGCGCCGTCACTGATGTCTTTTATCGGCATAAGGTAGAAGCCCTTGATGCCGGCGTCGTGCATGGCGTTGAGATCGAGGCGTATGCCTTCATCTGTTACGCAGCCATACATCCAGTACCAGAATGTCCAAGGTGACGCTTTATCATCGGGTGATATAAAACGCTTGTACCATTCAGGAGTGGTCTCCTGAATGGTAGTTTGCGCTGTTGCCGGCGCAAGTGTGGCGCAGGCTAAGATTATGGAAAGAATTTTTTTCATGTCTATTCAAAGTGTAATGTTACTTCGCCGACGTATGTTCCCTTTGCCCATACAGGCTGTGCCGACGGGCCGTTAAGGTCGGTCGTGTTTACTTTGTTGCGTACCGCGGGTATTACCTGCATCATGCTTATGCCTGTTTCCGGCAATGTGTAAAGCAATTGGTCGCGTCCGTCTTTCGGTTGGAACACTCCTACGTATTCATTGTCGTTGCCGGGCTGGATGGTTATGGTACCGGTCTTGGTGTTGAGCTTCATCCATTGTACTCCTGCAAAGTATCCTTTGAATTCAGGATAAGTGAAACTTTCACCCGGAACGGGGTCGTTGTAGTCGTTGCTCCATATTCCGAGCTGCGGTCCGTGCAGTCTGTTCTGCCATACACGGTAAGGTCCGTGGCCGAGCCATTTCTTACTTTCAACTTCTGATTCGGGCATGTCGAACTTTACGCCCATAAGGTCTACCACGCCGTTGAAACAGTATGTGTAGACAAGTCGTGCGCCGCCGTCGGGTGCTATGTGCCATTCAGCTTTCTGCAATGAGCCGAGTGCGTATTCGGCAGTTACGATGAGTGTGTCGCCGGCACCGTCTTTGCTTGTCAGACTGACGAATTTGCCCTGGTCTGCGTACTCTGTGTAAGTGGTTTTTTTCTTCTCGGCCTCGGGGTCATCATGGTTATAGAACTGGTCGAACGACCTGTCAGAACGACGGTAAGCGAAGAATTTCGGACCGCCGTTGAACTTATATTCGCCCTTTCCGGTTGTCACGCTTGCGAGTGTTCCGTCGGTGCTTGAGAAAGTGTATGTCACGTTTCCGGCCTTTACAGTGTTGTTGCTGAATGTAGGTCTGCTTCCGGCAGCGTTACCTTTATATATATTCTCAGAGTTTTTCAGTTTGAAAACCCAGGTGAAGAGTTCTTCTCCGTACTGGTCGGTAACCTTTATGCTCAGTGCGTCGGCCTCTTCGGGAGCGGCCGGAATGTTAATTGTTCCCTTTGAGTCAGGTGCGATGTCCACACCGTTTACAGTTCCGTTTTTCACTGTCTTGGTGTTTTCACCGTCATATTTTACGTAAGAATAATCAAACTTACATTTGTCGAGTGACAGGAAGTTGTAACGGTTTTCAACGTTAAGGGTGCCGTTGAAGTTGTCAGGCATGAAAATCTGAACGGGGCTCCACACCTGTTTTACGGTGTAATAGCTGCCCTCTTTTTCATGATGAGGTCCCACGATGCCGTCGGCGCCGTAGTTGCCCACGTTGTCAATCATGTTGTTTAAGTCACTGCGCACAACTCCTTCATCGGCATAAGCCCATATAAATCCTCCGGCGCATCTTGGCCATGAGCGCATCAGTTCCCAATAGTCATAAAGTCCGGCACCGGCACCGCCGTCATAGAGGGCATGCAGAAATTCGGTAGGCATGAAGATTTCGGGCCTGCGCATGTGTTCCTCGCTTTCTCCGTAAGAGCGGTAGTGCATGGTCTCATACCCGTTGAAGTTGCCTTGCGGGTGGAGTACGGGGCGTTTCTGAATGTCCCATTTATGAAACTCTCCGTCGAGTTCGGTGTTCCATCCTTTCTCGTTTCCGTTGCTCCACCATATCACGCAGGGATGATTAACATCGCGGGTAACCATCTCTTTAATGAGTTTTTGTCCGTTGATGGTTTCATGATGGCCGTGCCATCCGCTGAGTTCGCTCATGACATAAAGGCCGAGACTGTCGCAAGCGTCATAAAACTCGGGGTCGGCAGGATAATGAGACAGACGGACAGAGTTCATGTTCATGCTCTTGATAAGCTCCACGTCGGCAATGTTGAGCTGCTTGTTGAGCGTGCGTCCCGATTCAGGCCAGAAGCTGTGACGGTTCACACCGCGGATGTTTACTTTTTTCCCGTTGATGTATAGACCGTCGCCTGCGCGTGTCTCGATAGTTCGGAAGCCGAACTTGTCTTTTTCGATGTGCAGTGTTTTTCCGTCGGCGTCAATCAGGGTGAATGCCACTTGATATCTGTTGGGCGTTTCGGCTGTCCACAGTTTGGGATTGTTCACCTTGAAAGTTATATCGGCATGGTCACTGCCTGTTCTGACTTCAGTGGTGTTTTCGGCAACTTTTTTGCCGCTCATATCACTTATTGTGGTAAGAACTTTTGCACCTTCAAGTGTGTGGTTAAGCAGAACGTAGGCACTGAACGAGCCGTCGGCTTTGGCATCTATGGCCGTACGCTCTATGTTGATGGCCGGCTTGCAGACAATGAACACAGGACGGAAGATACCGCCGAAGTTCCAATAGTCGGCACGGCGCTCGGCCAGATTTACTCCGGCATTTGAACTTTCTTTGCTTACGGTCACTTCGAGCAGGTTTTTCTTGTCACCGAAGAACACGCGGTCGGTCACGTCGTATGTGATGCGATAGAATGCTCCCTGATGCAGAGAGCCGGCTTTACGCTTGTTGATCATTACCTCGGTGTCGGTCATCGAACCTTCGAATACGAGGTCGATGTGGTGGTTGCGCCACTCTTCGGGCAGTGTGAACTCATATTTATACATACCTTTTTCGTCGGCGATGCCGTCAGGAAAAGCCTTACCGTAAAACTTCATGCCATACTGGTAAGTGCCGAAGCCCTGAAGTTCCCAACATGAGGGTACTCCGATTTTTGTCCACTTGCCTGAGTTGTTGCCTCCGGTGCAATAGAAATCCCATTCCACCATGTCATCGTATCCGTGTCCGCTGAGGTACTGGCGCTGTGTGTAGACGCTGCCCTGTGCGTAAACTCCGGTCGCGGCAGATGTTAGCAATAACGCTGAAATCAATAACTTTTTCATGTCTGTTCTGTTTTGGAGTAAAGTGACCGGCATGTTACCGGCAGGCAGCAATTCACGTGCCGGCAGGTATCCGTATGCCTGTCATTTACCGTTAGTTCCTTATATTATTTCTTTTTTCTATTTTATTTTTGTAAATCTGACATGCAGTGTGTGCGGCTTTTGCGGTATGGTGTACTTTGTCAGCACACCCGGGCCGCAGCTGCTGTTGCCGAGTCCCATGACGGCGGCATCAATGTTGAGATATACGTTGTTTTCGGTTACGAGGTCGCAGTCGTGTGCTGTGGTGGCAAGCTGTGAGACTGAATAGGGCAGGGCAGAGAAAGCAAACGTCTTGTCACCTTCTGCCGTGATGCGCCAACCGCTGCCTTTCGCATCGGTGATGGTAACTTCTGCCACTTGCTCATGGTTGCCGGAATCTTGCGGGCGGGCATAATGTACATACTGTTTGTCGACAGTGCTGCTCCATAGGCCTGTCGAGGCGGCCTCGAGACGGTCGGGATAAGTGTCTTGAAGCCCCATGCCGTACCAGCTTATGTTCTGCATGTTTTTGGGCAAAACGAAGGTGTTGCCCATGCATGGCAGTGGTGGCAGCGAGCCTTCAGGCGTGTATGTAGCCTTGAAGTCGACTGAGCCTTCAGAATCCATCGTATATATATAGTCTGTGCGTATGCTGCCGTTGGAATATTTGCATAAGGTAGAAGTGGTGACGGTCACGGTGCCGTCGGCATTGCGGACAGCCTCGAGAGGCTTGACAACTGATACAGCCGGGGAGTCGAGACGGTTGTTCTTCCAGTCTTTTGCTATCCAGTTGCCGAATCCTTTGTCGTTGTCTGTCGGCGCACGGAAGAAGTGCTGGCTTACCATGTCAAACCATTTCTTTGCCTCTTCCATATCGGCCTGCCTGCCCGTCTTCAGCGGTTTTGCTTTGAAGGCAGTTGTGATGCGGTCGTTGAGGACAAACTGCTCGTTGCAAATCTCATGTCCGGCGTCGGCCCAGCTTGTGCCGTTCTTCAGGCGCACGCTGATGTTCAGGCGCACATCTTTGTTCCCGTCATATCTGAACGCAGGCAGGGTGAGGTCTGTCAGCTCGCCTTTCTTGGTGATTTTGCCGTTCTCTGTCATGTTCCATGAGAATACATAATTGTCAGTTGAAACATGTTCGTCGCGCTTGATGATGTTCAGGCGGTTGCCGTCGAGTGTCAGTTTAACGGGCGCATAGACGGCTTTTACTTCGTAATATTTCGGTGTAGGCTCGCACGTTGACGTGACAATGCCCTTTATGCAGAACGCACCGAGATTGGGCGCGTCGCCGAAGTCGCCGCCGTAGGCCACCATTGTCTTGCCGTCGGCACGCTTCTTGAATATGCCCTCGTCGGCCCATTCCCAGATGAATCCGCCCAACATGCGCGGGTTACTGTATATTTCGTCCCAATATTCTTTAAAGTTGCCGAGAGCGTTACCCATGGCATGGGCATATTCGCTTGTCAGTACGGGACGGTTGTCGTTGGTTTTCTGCGCTATTGACAGCAGGCGTTCCCATCGTGCGTTTTCGGGGCGTTCCATATTGTTGTCTTTTACTCCGGGGTTGAGATATTCTTCCTGTACACGCGGATAGAAACGGCTGATTACGTCAACGGTTGCCGGATCTTTGCTGTCGGGTCCCTGTGCGCCCTCGTAGTGGATAAAGCGTGTGGGGTCATACTCGCGTATCCAAGCACCTGTGGCCGCGAAGTTGGGTCCCCAGCCGGACTCGTTGCCGAGCGACCAGAATACCACGCAGGGATGGTTGCGGTCGCGGATTACCACGCGCTGTGTCCTGTCCATGAAGGCTGCTGCCCATGAAGGCTCGCTTGCCAGCAGTCCGCGCAGTCCGTGTTCTTCTATGTCGGCCTCGTCCATTACGTATATGCCGTACTTGTCGCACAGTTCGTACCAGCGTGGGTCGTTGGGGTAATGCGATGTGCGCACGGCGTTGATGTTACACTGCTTCATCAGCTTTATTTCGCGTTCCATGCGCTCCGGGGTCATCACTTTGCCTGTAACGGGGTCCATTTCGTGGCGGTTTACTCCGCGGAAGCGTGTCGGTACGCCGTTGACGAGAAAGCGTCCGTCTTTGATTTCGAGGCGGCGGAAGCCTATTTTGGTTTCTATCTGCTCAATCTTATTGCCGGCAGAGTCGACCAACGCCAGCTTTAATGTATATAGATTGGGCGTCTCGGCCGTCCATTTCAGCGGATTCTTGACTTCAGCCTCGAGCCATCCCCATGCGGCATATCCGCGCTGCGGGTTGCGTGCGTTCATAATCTTGCCTTTATGGTCAAGGTTGAGCATGGGTACGGCGTCTTGTTTCAGAGTGCTGTCCAGTACGGCGTTGCCCGCGTTGTCGTACAGCTGTGCTTCAACATGGTACCCTTCGCCGCGCTGTCCGTCGATGACGGCAAGTTCGGGATGTATGATGAGTCTGGCGTCACGATAGTTGTCATCAAGCAGAGTGCGCACGCCGAAGTCGCGTATGCGGATTTTCGGTGTGGCGTAGAGATATATGCTGCGGTGGATTCCGGCCAGGCGCCACATGTCCTGATCTTCCAGATAACTTCCGTCCGAATATTTGAATACTTGCAGTGAAATCTGGTTTTCGCCGTTTTCGAGATATGGTGTGAGGCGGAATTCCGCCGGCTCCATGCTGCCTTCGGAATATCCGACTTTCCTGCCGTTGACGTAAACGTAAAACGCGCTTGCCACCGAGCCGAAGTGTATGTAAACCTCCTTGCCGCGCCATTCGGCAGGCACTGTGAACGTTCTGCGGTAGCAGCCGGTGGGGTTGCGCTCGATGTAGGCAGTGTATTTGCGCTTCGGCTCTTTCATGACAAACGGCGGGTCAATCTTGAACGTATAGCCCGAACTGCTGTATATGGGCGTGCCGTAGCCGTTTACTTCCCAGTCGGCAGGTACGGGAAAGTTCACCCAGCCCGTGTCGTCGAAGTCTTTTTTATAGAAATCGGCAGGCTGTTCGCCGGGAGTTTTTGTCCAGTTGAACTTCCACATCCCGTCGAGCGACATCTGCATGTCGCCGGGCGTTGAGGCGTAAGGCGTAAACGAGGCTCGTGCCGGCTCACGGTTGACCGACAGCACGTACTGGTTCTCCCAGTCGTGTGTCTGTGTCATGGCGGCCAGCGGGCATGCTACCATTGCGGCGGTCAATAATAAGTGTCTCATCGTTATTTCTCTTAATTGTTATTCGGGTTTCAGAGTCTTTTGCACGGCAGTTTTGCCGGCGGTTTCCAAAAGGTGGCTTTTTGCGTTGCAAAAGACGGTCTTTCAGACGCTGAAAGGTGGTCTTTTGGAGGCTAAAAGACCACCTTTTGCAACGCTTTGATTATCAGATGTTTATACGGCCGTTCTGAAACGGCTATTCAATGGTCAGTTTTTCAAACAGCATCTTGTCGAGGCCATCTCCGCTCAGGGTTACTATATAGCTGCCTGCATTGATTTGTGAGCCGGTGGTTATGCTTGTGTTGCGGCGTTTTGTTTTCTTCTCGGGAGTCTTCACGAAAGTTATGTCGTCTTCTTTGTAAACCACTCCGTTGAGGTCTGTTATCTTGACATGCAGTGTACGCTCTGCTTCAGGATTGTAATAACGGAAACGCATCGCGTAGACTTTGGCCACTCCCACGTTGAAGTTCCATGTCATGGTGCTGTCTTTTATCATGCCGTCCACGCTGATTGCGCTGCTCGTGCGTGCAGGCAGCAGGCTGTCAGGCATCTGCACGATGATGTCTTTGTCGAACTTGTGCCACAGGTTGTCATCTTCTATCACGGGATAGTCGGCGGCGGCGTTGGGGTCTTTTGACGCTATTGCTATCGCAGATATGATGGCTTGTCCGGCGTTGACTTTCGGGAAGTTTATCTTTATCCTGTCGCCCGAAGTGTGTACGTTGAGTACGCGCTTGTATGGCTTGGCATAACGTGCCTGTGCCCAGATGTCAAGGTCTTTTATGTAAGTGCTGTCGTTGATGGCCACGTCAAACAGGCGCAGACCTTCATAATCGGTCGTCTCGCTTGCACCTGGACCATACCACGGCTCTATGAAATACAGCTCCACGCGGTAGTTGCCGGGACGTACAGGGAACGTGTATGACAACTCGTGGCGGCCGAAACGCGACGTGCGGAACAGGGGTGACACGGGCAACATGGGGTTTGACGTCTGGCTGGCGGCGTAAGTGCTGGTCTCGCCGGGGAATTTGTCGCCCCACGACTTTGACCATTTCTTGTTGTCCTGAGTCCATTCCGTGGCGAAAATGTCTGTGTAGCTGTCACCTCCGCAGTTGATGTTGTACAGGTAGAAGTAGCCGTCGGCGGGCTTTAGTATCTGCTCGTTCCACGTTCTGAATGAGGGCATGGCCAGCGTATCGGCTGCGGCTGCCTTTCCGTTGTGGTAGGCTGTGGCTATGAGGAGATCGCCTTTCAGCTCAGCGTTGTACCATCGGTAAAGCGTTGTGTTCTCGTCTCTTGTCTTCTGTTCTTTCCACCATCCGCAGCTCAGAGCCACTGAGTCACAGTTGCTGTACACACGTATGCTGTCTGTCGAAATGTTGGGCACGATGTATACCATCGGCTCTTCGTCGGCTGAAGTATAGCGTGACTTGTACATGTAGAAGGCATCTGTGGGCTGTTCCCATGTGGTGAAGATTCCCTTGTGGTTGAACGGACCTACCTTGTCAATGCGCCTCAGGCCTTCATCGGGCTGGCGGCGGCCGGGATTGTCATGACTTTGCAATATCCAGAGGAACTGTCCGCATACGCTGTCCTTTACGCTTTCAGCCAGTTGTGACTTGCGTTCGAGTATGTCGCAGAACTTCTCTTCGGTGTATCTTTCTCCCGTATGATTGCCTACGGTGCGCCATGCGCCGTATTCTCCGTTGAGCAGCTGGTCAGGACGTTTCAGCTCGTTGGCGTAGTTCTCCAGTTTGCCGCCGTAAGTGCCGCTCCAGTTCTGCACCACGTTCCAGTCAGAGCCGTCGCCGCCATTGCATGTCGTGACGAGTCGCATGGTGGCGCACATCGGATCGAGCGATTTTATTATTTCGGTACATTCTTTGGCAAAGTCTGCCGGCAGAGTACTTTCGTTCTGCAGCCCCCATAGGATTATTGACGGCGAGTTGCGGCGCTCCTTTACCCATTGTATGAGATGGCGCTTGAAGCTCTCGCGGAATTGTGGCGTGTCATACCATATATGGGCCGAGAATTGCGGCCACCACAGCAGGCCTTCTCTGTCGATCAGGTCTTTATAGTGCAGGTTGTGTGGCTGGTGCGCATCGCGGAAAGCATTGAATCCGGCATCTTTTACCTCCTTGATACGTGCGTCAATCTGTGCGTCGGAGAAAGCATGGCTCTGGCCGAACATGTGTTCATATTCGCACACACCGTTTATGTAAACGGGCTTGCCGTTGAGGTAGAAGCGCTGGTCGCCGTCATTCCGGTTGAGCGGCCAGCTCGATGTCCTTACGCCGAAAGGCGTTGCAAGGTCGTCGGTGGCCTTGTTGTTGCGTTTTATTATAGAGTTGAGTGTGTACAGATACGGATCGTCGGTACTCCACAGACGGGCATCTTTTATTGCTGCCGACTGTTTGACGGTCTTTGTCTCGCCCGGCTTGATGGTTATGTTGTCGGTCAGGCGGATTACCTGTTTACCGCTTTTGTCACATATCTTGCTTATTAGGCTTATCGTGTCTGCGGCCTGTCCGTAGTTCTTTATTTCCGTCTCGATGAACAGACTGTCGGCCGTGGCATTGTTCCAGATGTGCGTACCGAAAGGTTCTATTCTCGTCTTGTCGGTTATTTCCAGCACTACCGGGCGGTAGATGCCGAACGGTTGAGTGCCTTCGCTGAAGCCCCATTCCGAGCTGCAACCGCCACATACCCACGGCATGTCGGTTATTCCTTTCGGGTGATTTACTCTTACTTCCAGTTCGTTGTCGCCACCCTTGCGCACACTGTTGGTTATGTCTATCGTCTTAGTCGTTCTTCCGATGTCGTACCGGCCCAGGCGTTTGCCGTTGAGACTTATCTCTGCGTATGTGCCTACACCCTCAAAACGTATGAAATACTGCTTGCCGTCCATGTTTGGTGCGGTGAAGTGTTTTGTGAATGTGGCACGGCCGTGCAGGTTGCCATGCTCTTTCTGCAGCGCTCCGTAATAATCGTCAAGGTTATACGGTATGTCTCTTACAAACTTTTTGCGGTCAAAGGTAATTTCCCAATTGTCGTTCAGCGAGGCCGTAAAGCGTTTGCCTGTTGCGTTGGGGCGTGGAAAGTTAACCTCGCTTTTACCCATCGGCTTGCTCGTGGCTACGGCTATTCCTCTCTGGTCGTGACTGTTTACGGCGCAGTAGAAGTGATAAACCACTCCGTCGTGGTAAATTACGCAGCTCTTGTGGGCGAACATCTCGTCGTATGGTTTCGACGGGATGATGAGGTCTTCTCCCTGCCAGTCGGTCCAGTGTATCAGGTCATAGCTGGCGGCAAAGGTGTTGTAGGCATTGTATTCGCGCGTGGGATTGAATGCAGAAAAATAGAACATCACGTATAAGTTGCCCATCTTTACTATCTGTGCATCGCCGGTTATTGTGCCGTCGCTGTCGTGTGCAAAGACGGGATTGCCCTCGTAACGTTTCCATTTCTTCATGTCGTTGGAGAAAGCTATGCCCACACGTTCGCCTTTTGGACGGGTCTCGTTTTTCCCTGCGGCGTTATAGAACATCATGAACTGGTATCCGAATTGTTTCTTGTCAACCATGTAGACGGTACTTTTGTACTGTGTGAGCTGTTCCCACCATTGTGCGTTCTTGTCGTCGTACGACATTATGGGCTTTTTGTTGGTTTCCCACAGATGGGCTTGCGTTACGTCTCCCTCTGTTGATGCAAGGCCTATGCTGAGCGGGGCATTTACAGACTCGTAGCCAGTGCCCGCTCCTCCGATGTAGGTCATCCAATATCGGTCCTTGAACTTCTGTATGTTATAGCTGCCGCCCCATTCGTTGTCTATAAGAGCAGGGAAACCGCCGCGTTGGTTCATGTCCCAGCCTTCGTTGCCGAAGGCGAGGACACGTCCCAGTGTTTCCCAGTGCAGCAGGTCTTTACTCTTTGCAAGCCATGTCTCGTAGCCGCGCCCGTTGGTGCCGTTTGAGCCGTTGTAGCACACGTATGTCATGTACCACATATCGCCTTCGCGGAACACTGTGGGACAGTCAATCTTGCGGTCATTGCTTTGCGGAGCCACTACAAGACCGTATTTGTACGGAGTTCTTGCTCTCTCATACACTCTGCGCATCTCTGCCTGGCTAACGACAGTCTGCACGGTAGCCTCTGTCTTTGCTCGCCGGCTGCGTCTGCCTTGAGCCTGTAGGTCGGCGGCTATGAACAGAAACAATATGAGTATGATGTTCTTTACCATTTCTTTATGTTATTTCATGAACAGCCAGTCAACCTCATTGCTGAGTCCGTTGAGTCTGGCGTCTCTTATTTTCAGATCTGTGCTTGTAAATCCGGCAACCATGATGATGCCCTTTGGCAGGCGGATGACGTGATGGCCGGGCTGCAAGTGGTATGCGTGGATATTCACAATGGGCATGTTGGACATGCTGATGGCATTTGTTATGACAGGCTCGGCCTGGCCAAACTCGTTGCCGGTGGCATCAGTCTCAAGTTTCGGAGGACTGGCGAATTTGTTCTGGTCGTCAATGAAGAAGCCCACAAGCATCTTCACGGGCTTGTCAGTCTCAAACTCTACGGTGCCGCCTACGATACGTGTAGTGTCGCGGTTGAGTATCAGCGCGTTAAGTCCTTCAAGCTCGGGAGCGATTGAGTCGATGGCTTCATCGCGGTTTTCAAACAGTTTGGCGCCTTTTACCATCTTTACAGTCTTGTAGTTGCTGATAAGTTTTACTTCGGCGTTTTCTGCTTTTACCAGATTCTCATCCTGAGCGTTGTCCTGCTTGGGAGATGTCAGCATCTTTATGTTTGCTTTGAGGTTGTTCAGCTCGTCCTCATAGACAGGTACCATTTCTGTCCATGTCTTGAACTTTCCGTCATCTCCTCCGACGGGTATGCGGCGCTGTGAAGTCTGCATACTGTTGGCATAAAGATATGTGTCTTTTGTCTCATTGACGAGATTCATGTAATATGTGTTGCTCTTTTCAAGCAGAGGCACGGCCTTATTTAGGTAGTTAATGTCCTTGCTCCACTTGTAGTTAAGCACCTGTTGCGCGGCAAGTACCTTGTATTTGAACGAATACGCAAAGTCTTTGTAGCACCTGATGTCGTTCACAAGCCGGTTGAACTCATCCTTATTCTTTGTTATCTTGTCGTCAAGTCCGCTTATGGCAGCCACGGCTTTGTCTCCGTGAGTGACACATTGGTCAACGATGTCGAGAGGAAGTTCTCCTGAATGTTTTTCGTGTTTCCATTCTTTCTCGACATATTCGATGAGTTTTTCTCCTGCCGGGCCGCAGCTTTGATAAAACTCCTCATATACAGTGTACTTATAGGGATTGACCAACTGGCTCATCTTCATTCCGAGCAAGAGCGTCTGGCGGTTGCCTTCTGTTATGCCGAAGCGTCTCAACAGCTTGGGAGCTATCTCTCCGCTCTCGTCGTAAGCTTCAAGTATGCGTTTTGCCGTGAGGGTGTCTGTGCCGTAATAGTCGGCCAGACGCTTCTCCCAATAAGTTTTGTCGGCCCCGCGGTGACAGTTCCATGAATAGCGTCCCCATGCCGCATACCACATCCAGTCGCGGTCAATCTGCAGCATACGCTTGCCTCCTGGCAGTTTGTCGGCCGTGTAAGGCCAGTCCCAATAGCTTGCCTGCGGATACAGGTGCAGACCGTTGGCGCCGTGTACGCGGTGCATTGCCTGTACTGCTTTTTGTGTGAAGGATGGCGAACCCCAGCGCCACGGTTCGAGATTGGCCAGAATATGTACGTTGCTGATATGAATCGGGGCGACGCTGCTTAACTGTTTCTGTGTTTCTCCCCACGGTCCGCCCGGCTCATAAGTCGTCAGTGACTCGCCGTTGTATTTGGTCATGGTGTATATGTTCTTGTAGAGCGGCAGCGACTCTTTCAGCACACGTGGCCCGTCGGTGTCGTGTGAGCGCAGGATGATTGGCGGCTCATCGGTGCGTCCTGAAGCTTTCAGACCGTCCTTTATGCCGGGTATAATCGTCTTTGTCATCCATTCAACGTCATCTTCGATGGTTGCCATGGCTTCGCCGAGGCATATCAGAAAGCCGACATTTGGGTATTTCTCAATAAAAGCGGCAATGCTTTTGCGCGTATAGTCGCTGATTACGGGTGTGATGGGGCGGTTACGGTCTTGTGTGGCGATGCCGTAATGGTCGGCAAAGGGTTTCGACACGATGATGTTGTAGAACATCTGTATCACGCGTATGCCTCGTTTCTGCGCCTCTGTGGTTAGGAATGAGAACATTTCCTGATTCTTTTCCATTGTCGCATCATCTACTTCCATGGCGAAAGGATAGTCTTTCAGTTTTACGAGTGACGCAAACGGATGGCCGTTCCATAAGAAAACGGCGTTCATGTTGTCGGCAGCGAGCATGTCGAGATACTTTATCCATAGCTCTTTGTCGTAAAACCACGGGAAGTTTTCGGGCGTGTAAGGATATTCGTAAACCTTGTGTCCTGGCAGATAGACGGTCTTCTGCAGACCCACACATGCTCCGCGAATCTTCATCTCGGGAGCGTCAACGATGATTTCAGGTGTTTCCAGTACGCCGTTTTGTGTAAAAAACTCGAGCAGGCGGTTGGTGCCGTAGATGGCTCCGGATGCATCGTTGCCTATGATGTTAATCTTTTTGCCTTTTCTTTTTATGGTGAATCCTTCACGTGGAAGTCCCGCAGTGTCTTCGGCCACTCCGATGTTGATTTTATATCCCTTCTGCATAGTGGGGACATACTTGTCGAGCAGAGCTGCCGCATATCGTGTCTGCGGTATGCTCTCTTCGCTTGTTACCTTAGTAGTCGTGCTTCCACAACTTGCCAAAGTTATCGCAATGCTTGAAATCAGTAGGTTACGTGCTGTTTTCATAAATTCACAGTAGTTTCTTTTCCTGGTTTTATTTCAAAATGTTTTTCGTTCTCTCCACGGCCAATAATCAGCGTTCCCCTGCCTCCGTCGCTCTTCACGGTAACCGATGAAGTGTTCATCTTCACATTCACAGTGCCGAAGGGAGTGGGCACGTTGCCCTCCATCCAGTCGAGTACGCCGAGGTTTGGCCTGACTGTATATTCCTCAAAGCCGGGCTTTGTCGGCTCCACGCCGAGATAATATCTGCCCAAAAGATATATCGGGCTGGCACCCCATGCATGGCACAGGCTCTTTCCGTAAGGACGGCCATACATGGCCAGTTTCTCTTTTCCATGCTCTTCGGGGTTGTATTTCTCCCAGAACGATGTGGCGCCTTCGCGTAACATACCGCCCCAGTAGGCTTTTATCTCATGCATAACGCGGTCTTGTTCACCGAGCATGCACAGCGCTTCGAGTTCATAGAAGCGCATGTAGGGAGTTGTTATTTTAAGAACATCGTCGTTGAGGATGACAGATTTCTTTACCGCGTCCTGCTTTTGTTTGTCAAGATAGCCGTACATTATGGCGAACATGTTGGGATAGCGGAACACGTCATTGCTCTGTATGCCGTCCTTGCGGTTGTGCATCAGGGCCTGCCTGTCTTCGTTCCAGAAGTAAGGCAACAGCTTTTCGCCGATGCGGTCGGCCAGTTCGATGTACCTGTCACGGCTCTCGTCATCGCCTACAATCGAGGCTACAGTGGCAATCGACTCAAGTGATTTTCTGAAAAGAATCTGCTCGAAAGCCAGCTGTCCCTGTTTGTCCATGGGCTTGTCGGCCCAGTCAACAAATACCCAGTCGCCCGTCAGTCCTTCCACCATTCCGTCATTGTCGGTGCGCCCCAGAACATAGGCCATGTATGTCTGCATCGTCGGATATATTTGCGTCAGGAAATGGCGATCACCGCTGTACATGTAGTAATCGTAAATGGAGTTGAACCAGTAGAAGGTGTAATCCATTATGGTGTTTATGTGGCTCGTAACGGGAGCTTTGCCGGCCAGCAGCCATGTGGTGCGTTTTACCATCTCGTTGTCGTTGAACAGGTAATAGTTCATCAGGTAGCTTTGAGATGCGTCGCCGCTCCATACCCATCTGTCGCGCTTTATGCCGTCGATGAAAAATTCGCGTGAAGTGAGCTGCATCGTGTAAGCGCCTATTTCCCATATCCTGTTCAGTTCCTCATCGCTGCATCTGAAGGTGCCTTTTTCCGTTTCGGGCATGAACTCGTAGTCCATGCAGATGTCATCGACGGTACATCCGCTTGTCTCTATGCAGATAAATCGGAAGGCCTTGCTGTTGTGCATGACGTATGTGTCGTTCAGCGGCTCTGTTTTGCCCGTGGCCAGGTCGGTGATTTTTCCGTTATCTACAACGAGCTTGTCAAGAGTTTCGCAGAAGTCTTTGTCTGCGGCCTCTTCAGCACTTTCGCCGTAATAGATGTCTATTGTGCCGCTGCCCTTTATTCCGCAGAGTGTGGCATAGCCGAAAGTCTCGCGGCCGAAGTCGTACAGGTTGCCGTCTTTTCTTGCCGCCTGCATGCGCGTGCGCTCCAGTCTGAACGCCGAAGGCAGTGTTTCGGGTGAATTGAAATTCCAGCATCCGGCCGACATGTATACAGTCGAAGAAGTGTCGCTCGCTTTTCCGCTTTCGTCAATCCATTCCTTGTCTTCAAACGTAACGTTCCACGTACTGTCGGTGAATACGGTCTTTCCGCTTATGTAGAGTGCGGGCGGAGTGCTTTGGTTGTGTACTTTTATGTTTATGCGGTGGTGTCCGGCGGTCAGAGTGAATGTCTTCGGCATGCCGAACAGCATTTTTCCGTCAATCTTTATGTTATAGTCGCCTTCGGCAGCCAGTGTGAGAGTCTCGTCCGCGGGTATGTCAACGGCCTTGCTGAACTCCACGGTGACGTAGTGGCAGTCTTGTTTCCAGAACGGCGGAAAGTACGCCCCGCGGTCAGTGCGGCGG
>CALNFG010000018.1 GCA_939792625.1 uncultured Prevotella sp. | reverse complement strand
ATAACTGACAGCATTGCGGGTATCTGAAGCTTACCATCTACAATAAGCCCAAACTGGCGTGAAACAACCATCACTGTCAGACATGCACTTATACATGTACAATCCTTTGCAAAGCGACTCATGCTTTGTAAAGGATGAAGTGTAAATAATAATATCAAGACTTGTCGCCACCTATTTTTTATAATATGAAAATGCTTCAAAAAATTTGCGAATGGATATTATATAAACGGCTGGGATGGACAAAAAATATAACAATTCCCCATCCCGATAAATACATTATATGCCTTGCTCCACATACAAGCAATATTGATTTCTTCATCGGACAACTTTACATGAAAGCAGAAAACATGAAAATAAATTTCCTGATGAAAAAAGAATGGTTTGTAGGCCCGCTTGGTTATATCTTTAAAAAGGTCGGCGGAATACCTGTATGGCGTGAGAAACATACAAATATGACCGACCAATTGGCACAAACTGCAAAAAGCCGGCGGACATTCAGACTATGTATCACACCCGAAGGTACAAGGTCACTCAATCCTGAATGGAAAAAAGGATTTTATTATATAGCCTCAAAAGCAAACATCCCAATTCTGCTTTACGGTATCGATTACGACAAAAAGCTCATACAATGCACGAAAAGCATTATACCATGTGGAGATGTTGAAAAAGACATGGTTGAAATAAAGAATTACTTCAAAGATTTTACAGGAAGACATCCTGAATTATTCACAACCGGAATATAATTATGCGAAAATACTTATACCTATTACTATTCTGCACAGCCCTTACAGCATGCAGAACTCATCGTAACGTAATAACGTCAACAAAAGACAAAAATCTCCCCAAAGCGACAAAAGACATAAGAACTGACATTGAATACAAAGGACAACCATGGGTAGCCAATGTGTCTAAACCAATAACAATAACTCAAGGTCTGCAAAACAAACATCTGTCTATATGGGCAAGTCATGGCAGATATTACAATCTGAACAAAGACAGATGGCAATGGCAACGCCCTAACATGTTCTGCACGAACGAAGACCTGTACACACAAACAATCGTCGTGCCTTACCTTATACCAATGCTTGAGAACGCCGGCGCCATTGTATTCACACCGCGAGAGCGTGACTGGCAGAAGAATGAAATAATAGTGGACAACGATGACAGGCCTGCACAACCTTTTTATACAGAGACCAACATAAGGCAAAAATGGCAGACTGCAAACATGAAAGGTTTTGCTGTTACAAAAACGCCGTATACAAGCACAGAAAATCCTTTCAAGCAAGGTACTACCCGTATGGCTGAATCTTCACCGACAAGCGAATGTGAAATATCATATCAGCCCCGATTCACACAGTCAGGCAGATACGCCGTATATGTAAGTTATCCTACACATAAAGAAAGCGTACCCGACGCACAATATATAGTGTACCACAAAGGCCGGCGCACAGTGTTCAACGTCAATCAACGCATGGGAGGAGGAACATGGGTATATCTCGGAACTTTTGATTTTGACGCAGGTTGTAACTCGGGCAACCGGATTGTGCTGACAAATGCCAGCAGATACAAAGGCGTTGTCACGGCCGATGCTGTAAGATTCGGAGGTGGTATGGGCATAATAGCACGCAACGGACATACCAGCGGACTGCCCAAATGTATTGAAGGCGCACGATATTATGCCCAATGGGCCGGCGCACCAACAAACGTTTACCGTGCAAAAAACGGGACAGATGACTATAAAGAAGACATATACACACGTCCATACATGACCAACTGGCTGGCAGGAGGCTCATGCTACGCGCCCAAACAGGAAGGACTGAACGTCCCCATAGAACTGGCTCTTGCCGTTCACAGTGATGCCGGTTATTCAAAAGACTATTCGTCAATAATCGGCTCACTGGCAATCTGCACAACCGGCTCTACCGATGGGATGTTACCTTCAGGACGTTCACGCTTCAGATCAAAAGACTTCGCAGACATTCTGCTCAACGGTGTCAACAACGACATTATAAAGACATACGGCAGATGGAACAAAAGATACCTGTATGACCGGAACTATGCCGAAACAAGATGCCCCGTGGTGCCATCGGCGATAATAGAGACCATGTCACACCAGAACTTTCCTGACATGACTATGGGGCAGGACCCGAACTTCCGTTTTACTCTTGCCCGCAGCTTATACAAATCAATTCTGAGGTTTAACTCCATGATGCACAACTCCACTTACGTGGTAACTCCACTTGCTCCTGTAAATCTCAGCGTTGATTTCGCTGCTGGCGACACAGCCATAATAAAATGGGACGCACAGTCAGACCCGGCCGAGCCTACAGCCGTACCAATGGCATACATACTTTATACAGCCATTGACGGATACGGATTTGACAACGGCATAAAGGTAAACGGCACGGCATGTAAGGTAAAGCTGCAGCCGAATACTCTCTACAACTTCAAAGTGTCAGCCATTAATGACGGCGGTGAAAGCTTCACTTCACCTACAGTTTCAGCCGTATATAATCCGAATGCCACTAAGACAGTGCTGATAGTGGACGGTTTTCAGAGGCTGTCTCCTCCCGCGATAATAAACAACGGCACGCATCAGGGTTTTGACCTGAGCATTGACCCCGGTGTGTGGGAAGGAAAGACTCTCGGATATTGCGGCGAACAGATTTGCTTTGATAAAAACAAAATAGGCACTGAAGGGCTGGGCGGACTCGGATACAGCGGCAACGAACTGGCCGGACGCATATTCATGGGTAACGAGTTTAACCACGTAGTAACACACGCAAAAGCCATAATGAGTGCCGGATACAACATAATGAGCTGTTCCAAACAAGCTCTCGGACGGAACATAGACAATCTTTCCAAATTCGACTGCATAGACCTGATTCTCGGACTTGAACGCAACGACGGACGTTCACTGAAACATTACAAGACTTTCACACCGGAAATGCGCCGACTGATAGCCGACTATGCAGAAGGCGGAGGGAACATTCTGGTAAGCGGAGCTTATGTAGGCAGTGACATGAGTACCGACGAAGAACAGAAGTTTCTCAGAAAAGTGCTTCATGTAATGCCTGCGGGCGCTATACGGCCGGGATTACATAACCAGATTAAAGGCATGGGTACGACTTTCGACATATACACAACTCTCAACGAATTTCATTACGCCGCTACCACTGTAGACTTGATAAGTGCCTGTTCGCCGGCTTTCTGCGCATTGACCGACAGTAACGGCCACTCTCTGTGCGTAGCCTATGACGGACGTGACAACAACACATTTACCATGGGATTCCCGTTCGAATGTATCACATCCGAGAATAAACGTGCAACAATAATGAAAGGCATTCTCAGATTCCTATGTCCATGACCGGCCAACTGTACCGTAACAAGATTTACGGTTGCAGACTTAAAAAAGCGTATCAGTTAACGGGTTGTAACCGGATATCCAAAGCCTGGTTACAACCCGTTAACCTTTACACATCACGCATAATCTGACATTTGTCCTGAAACAGCATACATCATGACATGACATTAGAAACAGGCAGAAAGGTAAAAGCACTATTTCTCTCTCTTCTTTGTCCTTACTATATCAAACAGATAAGTAAGTTTGACCATAATGTTATTAAAATTTGACTTTCCAAAATAATCTTTCTTTGAGTCTCCGTAAATATTTCCAAGTCCGTAATAATAACGGGCCTCAAGCTGGAAGTGGCCAATCTTGGGATGGGAATATTCAAGACCAAGACCGGCAGCTATACCATAATCAAATTTATTCTCGACAGCCATAGTGTCTTGAGCAATGGTGGAATTGACACGGTCTGACATATTGGCGTCATCAATGTCAAACGTCGACTTCGTTGATTCACTCAGATAGAATCCGACCTGCGGTCCGGCTTGGAAAAAGAACTGGAAGCCTTTATCCTCACGTCCCCAGCCAAGATGGGCAAATACAGGTACCTGAATATAATTTATCGTACGGCTGTATTCCTCTGCCACCCCTGTTACGGGATTTATTACTGGTGCATCGTTGATGTCAAGTATATTTTCTTTCCAACCTATCTGTGCATAATTAACTTCGCCCTGTATTGCACAAATCGTACTGAAATATTTCTCGCAAACGTAACGGAAAGACAAACCGCCGGTCATACCGCCATGAAACGTCTGGTTTACTTTAGGCGTAAAACCCACATTACTCAAAATATAACCACCGTTGACACCGATACTCATGTCATTGCGATACTTCCCTATCTGAGCCGAAGCCGGTAACACCGCCGCCAACAAAAATGTCAAGACTGAAAATCTACGAATCTGCCGCATTCCCACACATTAAAAGTTAATCAACGATATTGACCTGTCCGTGTTATAATGAACAAACACCAGACTTTCGTTGCGATATCCTCCGTTGCCGCGCGGCTTTACAAAATGAAGCCGGGTCTGCAACGCATCTGCATCTTCAACGGAGCCGTCAAAATTCTTACCGTATTTGAACATTCCACGCAAGAAGAACATGCCGTGGTCGTAGCCTGTCATAGCAAAACGTGGCTGATAATCCATCATGTCGCTCTTGAACGTGGCACGATACCGCTGTTCAAAAGCCTTCACCCGGCTTGAATACATATTATAATAAAAATGTGAGGGTATGTACGTATCATATTTAAAGAAGCGGTCAAGATAATGATTGGCATACATAAGCCATTCGGTATATCCGAAAAGCGACACACGCAGCGTAGGATGATCGCCTACGAGAGCGTCCAGCATGTCAAGCACAGTGCCAAGTTCCGGCGAGCGTCCGGTATTGAGTACCACCATGTTGGGTTTTACCGCACTGAAAGCACCGGCAAACATGCCGCTGCTCGAATTGAGATTTGTCACGGCACACGATATTCCGCGGTTTTCCAGTTTCTTGCGCAACCCGAAAGTAAACACGCCTTTGTCGCTAGTCTTGTCGTTACAGTCAATCACTACTACATGATAATCTTTAAACCTGTAGGCAAAATGATTGATAACCATGCCGTAAAACGCTTCAGGTGACTGATAAACCTGAAAGATATTCGGGTTTTTGTCAACATCGTTTCCGGTTATGGAAAACGGAATGACAAGCTTGATGCCATTATCTTTTGAGAAAAACGACAGAGGCTTTACTTGTGCCGAGTAAAGCGGACCAAAGATAATGTCGCAGTCTGACAGACCGTCTTTTACCAAAGTACGGTAAATATCGGCATCAGCAGGCACATTCCAGGCATTGACTGATACAGAACGTCCTTCTTTCTTCAAGTCCTCACACGCCATGAGCAGTCCTCTATAATACTCCACCATGCGGCGGCCGTCGCCGTCCACATTATGCAAAGGCAAGACTACCCCCACCTTCAGAGCATCAGCCGGCGCCGCATTGAGCCCGGATGTACTTGCTGTCTGGTGTGCCGGAGCTTCGCCCGACGGATATGGGATAAATATATAATCGCCCTTTTTCAACGTATATCCGGGCACACTCATATCCGGATTAGCCTTAACCAGCTCATCTACAGTCAAGCCATAATCTCTTGCTATTCCATAGACAGTCTCCTTACTCTTTACCTTGTGCATTTCACGCCATTTCCCCGTCTGTGCGGCAACGCCGAGACTTGCCATGACAATAACAAGCAGAATGATATATCTTGAAATTTGTCTCATGTCCGTTTTTGTTTCACTTTTACCGACTGCAAAGATAATGCAAATCAGGTGAAGAACAAAATAAAACAAGTGAAACGAAACTTATTTTTTCTGACCGGCTGATTCCCGTATATCAAAAAATATTACCAACAGTGACTTTAAGTAACAAAACGTCAGATGAAAAAATCAATGCTTTTTTATCAAAACAGAGAATCTCTCCACATGTTCTGAAAGATTTTTCATGGCTGAAAACAAATTAGTGTACACTAAAACTGCACATTCTGCCATATTTCAGACATATTTTAAGGCTGCTGAACATGCCGAACAGCATGCTCAAAGATAAGGAATAAGCACCTGATATGCCGTCTTTGGCAATGCAATCTGCCATCTTTGACTGCATCACTCACTACTTTTTTTGCACACAAATATCTTTCCATGACATAACGTCCTGATATTCCATGACATATATATGCACACTGTTTTTCGCAATATTACGTAAATCAATATTTTTATTTCAAAAAAACGCCTCCACACAACGTCATGAGAAAACAAAAAGTAAGCAAAAGCACAGTTTACCAATACAAATGTCAACAATTGCCACACAGCGGCACAAAGCCATAACATATACAACTTGTAAAAAACATAAAAAAGGATTGCAGAATCAACTTTATTCTGTAATTTTGCACAAATTATTTATCTGCAATGAAAACAAGATTATTGCTCACATCACTTGCAGCCATGCTGACGGCTGCGACAGACGCCGTAGCACAACAATATGAGGAAACGCCGACCATAAATCCCACTGCCACTTACACGACAGAAGACGGCGAGGAAGAAAGTGAAAACTATTCAGGCAACGCCCCGTTGACCGGACGTTTTCAGGCTAACCCTGAAAACGTAGGTGCATATACGGCATCGTATGAATGGAGATTTACAATGGAGGGTGAGACAGAGCCTTACCTCACACGCTATGAGGAAAACACCGAATACACCTTTACCCAGGCCGGCACGCACAACATTGTATTATATGCCACGTTCGTCAATGCCGGCGATACCATTGCCTATACCCAGCAATACTGGGACGAACGCGGTCCGTTGAGCGTTACAGTGAGCGAAAGCCGGCTGGAAATGCCAAACGCCTTTTCTCCTAACGGTGACGGAATAAACGATATTTATCAGGCAAAGACCAACTATCAGTCGATTATCGAATTTCATGCCTACATATTCAACCGCTGGGGACAGAAGCTCTACGAATGGAATGACCTTGCCGGCGGATGGGACGGGAAATATAACGGTAAAGACGTTGCCCAAGGTGTGTATTTCGTACTTGTCAAAGCCAAAGGAGCCGATGGTAAGGAGTATAACATTAAACGCGACGTAAACCTGCTGAGGGGATATACCGAAAGTACCGGCAGCGTGACTGAATAACAAGGTAAAAAGTATCAAGGATAATTACAGACATGACCGATGAAAAGATAAATGTATGGGGCGCCCGCGTCCACAATCTGAAAAACATAGACGTTGAAATTCCGCGAGGAAGTCTGACTGTTGTCACCGGCCTTAGCGGTTCAGGCAAGTCTTCACTGGCCTTCGACACAATATATGCCGAAGGCCAAAGACGGTATGTTGAGACATTCTCTGCCTACGCACGCAATTTTCTCGGCGGAATGGAACGCCCGGACGTCGACAAAATAACCGGATTGAGTCCGGTTATAAGCATAGAGCAGAAAACGACCAACAAAAATCCCCGTTCTACCGTAGGCACGACAACCGAAATATACGACTATCTGCGTCTGCTCTATGCACGCGCGGGCACAGCTTACAGCTATGCCACAGGTGAGGAAATGGTGAAGTATACCGAAGAAGACGTTGTCCGGATGATACACGAACGATACAGCGACAAGCCCATCTTCATTCTCGCTCCGCTGGTAAGAGGACGCAAAGGACACTACCGCGAACTATTTGAAAGCATGCGCCGTAAAGGGTATCTGAACATAAGGATTGACGGAGATATACGTGAAATAACACGCGGCATGAAGGTTGACCGATACAAAAACCACAACATAGAAGTGGTAATAGACAAACTCGTGGTGCAAGACAAAGATGACGAACGCCTCAAAAAAAGCGTGGCCACAGCCATGAGGCAGGGTGACGGATTGCTGATGATTATGGAAAAGACATCCGGCGAAGCAAAATATTACAGCAAACGCCTGATGTGTCCGACCACAGGCATTGCCTACAGCGACCCTGCGCCAAATAAATTTTCATTCAACTCGCCAGAAGGTGCATGCCCGCGCTGCAAAGGTCTCGGATATGTCAACCAGGTTGATCTCAGCAAAGTGATGCCTGACACATCACTGTCAATAAAACAAGGGGCAATAACACCGTTAGGCAAATACAAAAACCAGATGATATTCTGGCAAATAGGAGCCATACTCGAAACTTACGGATGCACAATAGACACACCGGTAAAAGACATTCCGGAAGAGGCGATGAACGAAATACTGTATGGCTCAATGGGAAATGTGCGTATAAGAAAAGAGCTGGTACATACATCAAGCGATTATTTCGTTGAATACGATGGTGTAATAAAATACTTGCAAAGCGTCATCGAAAACGATGACAGCGCAAGCGGACAAAAGTGGGCAGACCAGTTCTTGTCCGTATGCCAGTGCCCCGAATGTGGCGGACAGAAACTCAACCGGGAATCGCTGTCATACAGAATATGGGACAAGAACATATCTGAAGTTGCCAATCTTGACATGTCTGAATTACAGGCATGGCTTGTCGAGGCAGGCAAACATCTGACTGAACGCCAACATCGCATAGCGGATGAAATAATAAAGGAGATTTCCACCCGTGTAAACTTCATGCTTGAAGTTGGTCTTGACTACCTCTCACTAAACAGGCAGTCGGCCACTTTGTCCGGAGGAGAAAGCCAACGCATACGCCTGGCCACACAGATAGGCTCACAGCTCGTCAATGTGCTGTACATACTTGACGAGCCGAGCATTGGCCTGCATCAGCGTGACAATGACCGCCTGATAAAATCACTTAAAGAGCTTCGTGATTTAGGCAATACAGTAATAGTGGTTGAGCATGACAAAGACATGATGCTCAACGCTGACTATATAGTGGACATCGGCCCTAAAGCCGGACGTAAGGGCGGAGAAGTGGTATTTCAGGGAACTCCGGCAGAAATGCTTAGAAAACACACTATTACGAGCCAGTATCTAAACGGGGAAATGAAAATAGAAATACCCGCAAAGCGACGTGAAGGCAATGGCAAAAGCATTATATTAAAAGGTGCGTCAGGAAACAATCTGAAACATGTCGATGTGGAATTTCCTCTTGGTAAACTGATTGTTGTGACAGGTGTCAGCGGCTCAGGCAAATCCACGCTTATCAACGAAACGCTGCAACCTATACTCAGCCGCCACTTTTACCGCTCCCTGAAAGAGCCAATGCCTTACGAATCGATTGAAGGCATTGAGAATATAGACAAAGTAGTGAACGTTGACCAAAGCCCACTCGGACGCACGCCACGCTCTAACCCGGCAACTTATACGGGCGTATTCGGCGACATACGCTCACTGTTCGTGAATTTGCCTGAAGCAAAAATACGAGGCTATAAACCCGGACGTTTCTCGTTTAATGTAAAAGGCGGAAGATGTGAAGCCTGCGGAGGCAACGGATACAAGACAATAGAAATGCGCTTCCTGCCAGATATCATGGTGCCGTGTGAAGTCTGCCGGGGTAAAAGATATAACCGCGAAACGCTTGAAGTGAGATACAAGGGGAAAAGCATTGCCGATGTTCTTGACATGACAGTAAATCAGGCTGTCGAATTCTTTGAAAATGTTCCCGACATCCTGCGTAAGATAAAGACCATACAAGACGTAGGTTTAGGCTACATCAAACTTGGACAGCCGTCAACAACCCTGTCAGGAGGTGAAAGCCAGCGCATAAAACTTGCCACCGAACTGAGCAAACGCGACACCGGCAAAACAATGTACATCCTCGATGAACCTACCACAGGACTGCATTTTGAAGACATCCGCATACTCATGGATGTGTTACAGAAGCTTGTTGACCGCGGTAACACCGTAATCATAATAGAGCATAATCTGGACGTGATAAAACTGGCAGACCACATAATAGACATGGGACCTGAAGGAGGAAGAAAAGGAGGAACAGTTCTTTCCTGCGGAACTCCCGAGAAAGTAGCCTTGAGCAATAAGGGCTACACACCGATGTTTCTCAGGAAAGAACTCGAAAATCAATATAACAAATAAACTTTTTCTGAAAGAATGTGGCACTGTTCTATAACTGCTCACATTCTTTCAGCCACAGTGCAGCCGAGGCATCGCTCGGCATACGCCAGTCTCCACGCGGGCTGAGACTTACACTTCCCACCTTCGGGCCGTCAGGCAGACAAGAGCGCTTGAACTGCTGACTGAAGAAACGCCGCAGGAATATCGTCAACCATTTTTTTATCGTCTCATCATCATAGAAAGAAGTGTCCTCACCATTTCCGTTAAAAGCTTTACGGGCCAACATGAAAATCTTTGACGGACGGAATCCGAAACGCAGCATATAATACAGAAAGAAATCATGCAGTTCATAAGGTCCGACAATTTCCTCTGTCTTCTGACTTATATTGTCTTCATCATCGGCTGGAATAAGTTCCGGGCTGACCGGAGTATCTATTATATCAAGAAGAATTGTACGCGAATCATCATCCACGCTTCCGGCAACAAATCTTACCAGATAATTTATCAGAGTCTTAGGGATGCCGGCATTTACACCATACATGCTCATGTGGTCGCCATTGTATGTTGCCCACCCCAATGCAAGTTCTGAAAGATCACCGGTACCGATTACAAGTCCCCCAAATTTGTTACCCAAATCCATCAATATCTGTGTACGTTCACGCGCCTGACTGTTTTCATACGTTACGTCATGCACGTCTGAATCCTGCCCTATGTCCTGAAAATGTTGCTTTACCGCCGCTGAGATAGAAATCTCACGTACTGTGACTCCAAGACTTTCCATCAGTCCAACGGCATTTGAATGTGTCCGGTTGGTTGTTCCAAATCCCGGCATTGTTACTCCGACAATCCCTTTCCTGCTCCATCCGAGTTTATCAAACGTTTTCACACAAACGAGCAACGCAAGAGTACTGTCAAGTCCGCCACTTATGCCGACAACAACAGTCTTGCAACCGGTATGAACAAGTCTTTTGGCAAGACCGGCCACTTGAATAGAAAATATCTCATTACAGCTTCTCTCCATGTCATCCGACTTGGGAATAAACGGATGCGGATCCACATCCCGAATCAGCTCAAAATCACGCTGCGTAACAGTGGTATGAGCATTTACGATACGGGCATCGTGACTGCGTTGAGCATTTACATAAGTGCTGTTGGTGCGACGTTCACTGCGCAGTTTCTCTATATCAATTTGCGACATTACAGTCTGAGGTTCAAAACTGAAACGTTCACTTTCAGCTAACAACTGTCCGTTTTCGAAAACAAGAGCATTGCCGGCATAAACAACATCCTGTGAACTCTCGCCAAATCCACAACCGCTGTAAACATAACCGGATATGGTACGCGCACTTTGCTGCGACAACAGACTCTTAAGATACATGTGCTTGCCTATCAGCTCATCGCTTGCAGACAAGTTGAAAATAACATCAGCACCTGAAAGAGCAAGATTGTTGCTCGGCGGAGCCGGTGCCCATACGTCTTCACAGATTTCTATTCCGAACAAAACGCCGTCGCAAGTTCTAAACAGCGTAGGCTGAGGAGTTACAGTTATTTTATTCCCCGCATAACGAATCTCTGTAGGCTGAAGGTCCTGGGATGACGCAAACCATCGTTTCTCATAAAACTCACTGTAATTAGGCAAATAAGTTTTTGGCACTAATCCGAGCAAATCACCTTTCTGGATAACAGCTGCACAATTAAGTAACAAATCGCCAACAACAACAGGAATGCCCACAATACTTATTATGTCAAGATTTCTCGTAAAGTCAAGCAACATCAATATTGATGTCTCAACCTGCTCTAACAACAAAGACTGTCTGAACAGATCCTGACATGTATAACCGGTGACACACAGTTCCGGAAACACTATCACTTCAACACCTTTTCCTTCAGCTTTAGCAATAATATTCTCTATCTGCTGTATATTATACTCACAGTCGGCAACCTTTACTGCGGGAACTGCAGCGGCAACTTTAATGAATCCGTTTTGCATAAATTCAAATTACTAAACCATAAACGCATGTACACATGAAAATAATCACAAACAATACGCCTGTTAAACTTATCTGACAGTTACTTGAGTAGCTCCATAACCATATTCTTGGAATGAAGCATCCTGATAAGGACAACCCTTATAGCGGTAATTCAATTCATGTATGATTGCATGACGTAAAACGCCTTCACCTTTTCCATGAATGAATATCAGCTTTGTACCATGCTTACCCTTATAAGCGTCCATTGTCTTACGGAATACTTCTATCTGATGATTCAAAATGTCAGCAGAAGACATCCCTGCTGTAGTTTCCAACAGTTCGGCTGCATGCAGATCGACTACAACCGGCTCATCTTTAGAACGTTGCGTTCTTGCCGGCTGTTGAACGACTTTCTTATTGTCTGATGACACCTTACGAGCCATTTCCTGTTTTAGTTTCTTTGGATCAATTACAAGCGGACGCACAGGCTTATCGTTCTCTACAACAGTATATATCAGTGCCGGTTGCTCAAAGAAGTCATTCTCCTGAAACGTATGCAACTTGTAGAACTTCACAGTATCAATACGTATCTGGGCATCTATTACAGGCTTCATCATGAAAGTCTTGTCACGCTTGTAAGAAAACAACTGTACCGATACACGTTCAAGTTCGTTAAGAGTGTCTTTATCAAACTCTTCAATAAAAAGTTTGGTGTTAGGCTCCACTTCTCCTTGAGAACGCAAACGCCAGCCTGCGCCTTCAGCTGAGAAATACGCATAATTTACATAATAATTGCTGTCGTTGACAATATAAGCCTCAAACCGAGTATGTGTTATTTCTTTGATGTCAACCGGTACAAATGCGAGATATACAGACAAGACATCACCACCCTTCCTTTCCTCAGGCTCAGCTCTGAATGTCACAGGGCGGTCTGCCGGATCATAATCTTCATCTTCATTCTTAGGTGCGGAAGACGTCATTACAGGTTTAATGTCATAATCATCTGTATCTACCACAACTACGTCATTAAGCCTGGCCGGTATCTGGAATCCATCTTCATCTTCAACCAAAACAATATTCTTTCCCTGAAAACCGGCAACAATTCCTCCGCCGGTCTCACTCAAAAACCTTACTTTATCACCAATCTTCATATTCCAATATTTTAATTAATTGCGGACGGCAGTATAAATTATACATAAAGAAAATTCTGTCATCGTCAGCATTTTGTTAATAATATTTCAAAATAGCATAAATTTACGGAATCAGCAAAGAACTGTCACCATAACTCAAGAAGCGGAAATCATGCGCAAGTGCATAATCATATATCTTACGCCAATCACCATTTACAAAAGCACTTACCAAAAGTAACAATGTACTTTGTGGCTGATGAAAATTCGTAACAAGCATATTTACAATCTTATATTTATATCCTGGGGCTATTATTATCTGCGTGCTTCCGTGAAAAGTATTAATTCCGTTCCGGTCCAAATAACTTAAAATATTTCTCAACGCATCAACCGGCGAAAGCTTTGAATTTACATCATACGGTTCCCATTGGTCAATGTGCAATTGTTCTTCTGTCGCATCCAGATTACCATCAAGGCGCACACCTACATAATAAAGGCTCTCGAGCGTACGGACACTTGTCGTACCAACAGCTATTGCACACGCATCATGCGCTATAAGCTTTTCAATAGTACGTCTATGCACGCTGATATATTCAGTGTGCATGTCGTGCCCAGATATTTCCTCACTTTTAACAGGCTTGAAAGTACCGGCGCCGACATGCAGTGTCAGTTCTTCACGATCAATACCACGGGCATCAATAGCACGCAAGACCTCATCCGTAAAATGCAGGCCGGCCGTCGGAGCAGCTACACTGCCTTTGATTTTAGAATATACGGTCTGATAAGTAATCTTGTCGCTTTCCTGCGTATCCCTGTTAAGATACGGAGGAATAGGCAACTCACCTACCCTTTCAAGAATATCGGCAAACGTAATCTCATCATCATTCCATGAGAAATCTATCCAATGACTTGTGCCCTGCTCATGACGGCGTACGGCCGTCAACGTGACGTCACGTCCTTTTATCTCAAAAGTCCGCCTCAGTGGTCCTTCTTTCCATTTTTTCAGGTTTCCGACCATACACAACCAGGAACATCCGCCAACGGTCTGGAACATCTGTTCATAATCCGCCGGCTGAGCAGGCTCAAGCAAAAATACTTCTATAAGGGCTCCTGTCTCTTTTCTGAAATGTATCCTTGCCTGAATAACACGCGTATTATTAAATATCATCAATGCGCCTTCAGGCAGATAACCGGCAATGTTGAAAAACATGTCTTCTGAAACTTCACCCTTATTATAGACAAGCAATTTGCTATGGTCACGCTGAGCCACAGGGAACTTGGCTATGCGTTCGTCGGGCAGTTCATAATCAAAATCTTTTATGCGAATATGTTTTGTATCCATAATATCTTAAATCTAAAATACCAGCGCCCTTACAATTGCATACAACAACGTGAGGACAAGCACCAACAATACGATGTCCATGTCGATACGGTTATACCCTGTCGACGTGTATTGTGAGGATATATAATTGAAATCGGGGTGCATGCACAAATACGTTTTTATATATATGAAATAAACAAAAATGCCGACACCTCCACCCCATAACAATCCTACAAAGATGTCACTCGGATAATGAAGACCGAGATACATACGCGTCCAACAGTTTATCAACGACCATGCCACCATCGCTATCACAAAATTACGCTTGCGTATAAGCAATGAGAAAAACACAGCAATACAGAAAGTATTTGAAGCATGAGCCGAGAAGAAACTGTACTGTGTGCCCCTAAGTCCGTTTACCACATCTATCGTATACTTCAAAAGCGGGTCGTTGGACGGTCGCGGACGGGCTACAAGAGGCTTCACTATGAAATCGGCTATGCCGTCAGACAACAGAATGCACAAACAGACACAACCGATAATCAGCATTATCTGCTTCATTGTCTCGTTGTTTTTTATCACGACATACAACAAAGACAGATATAACGGTATCCATGTCAATCCGGACGTGAGTATCAATGCCAGATTATCCACAAACAACGAGCTGCTTCCATTAAAAAATGAAAGAATATTTTGGTCCAACTCTACCAGCGTCTGCATTTCGTGCAATTTAATAACAACATTTACTTAATCACTATCTTACATAAACCATTATCTGCCAACGGTATCCACATCATATACAGACTATAACTTTCAAGTCTGTTTTTGCGCCATATTATCATTTTCACCGCAATATCCACTGACAAGTCAAACAGTTATATATCAATATACTTAACATTCAAAAGGTTATGTTTTGTATGCCCAAACATAACCTTTTGACTCCTCAAAGGTTATCTTTCAGAATGTTAAAGGTCATCTTTTCCACCAGGGAACATACAGTCAGCATGCTCAAACACTTTGCAAGGGCACGCATCAGATACGCTCCATCTGTGATGTCTGAATCCATCCATCCCTGCCATCTTCAAGTTCTACATATTTCCAATCTTTCATCGTGTCATCAATAATCTCAACTCGGCTGCCCTCATGAATAATGGTACTCGACTCGGCACTGGCAACAGGAGTTTTCCTCAATGAAGCCGAAGGTGATATCACAATCGCCCCTGTACGGCTAGTAAGCACTTTACGCTGTTCATAAGCAAAGACATTGCTCAGAATAAAAAGTGCAATAAAAGCCACTGCACCATAAAAACCTATTTTACGAAGCAGTACTTTATTACCGAACAGATAACACAGCACAAGTATCAGTGCGATAGCAATGCAAACCACCGCTGTACGTGCCCATCCGTCAACACTTGTAAAATTGACAAGCGACTTATACCATGTGACAAAAAACATCTCTGACTTCGGAGTTATTTTGTCTATGGTTTTCGAACGAGCCATCTGCAAATTAAACCTTATGTCGTCATCGCCCGGCGACAAAAGCAATGCCCGCTCATAATTAAGCACAGCCCTGGTGATATTGTCGGTACGGTAATATGAATTGCCAAGATTATAGTAAAGTTCCACACTTGGCCCTTTCTTCAGCAATTCCTCATAGTCTCTTATTGCCTGCTGATAATTACCTTTCTTATATTCAGCATCTGCATTTTCCTTCGTTATCGCACCGGCCGGCAATAATACTGTCATAACGAACGCAAGCAAGACAAACATGCGCAAACCTGTCGTTCTTTTCTTCTGTCCTCTCAACACGTCTTCAATCTTAATTATGGCTGTCATCGCAGCATCAAATGTCTGATTCATGTTTCCTTTCGGATCACCAGGTGCATATCTGTTATACTCGCATTCGTCAACCGCCCTTATAAACATTGCCACCGTCTCATTGTCGACATTCTTCAATGACAGTTTTTCGGCAATATTGTCTTTGGACAACTGCTCGACAGGCATGTTCAGTTTGTCACCGACGTATCCCCACAATGCCCTCAAAACTTCATCATAAAATCTATCATGATCATTCTTAAGCATCAGTGTGCTTGCATATTTCAGACGTTTGGTGGCTATGCGGTTAGCTCTCTTTATCTTCAGACGGGTTACATCGGCATTATCAATGGCACGTTTGCGGAAAACCACCAGAACACCAACAAACACGATAAACAGCACGGAAAGCACAGCCCAATAAGCCGTTGACCCATAAAAGATATTATCCACATCCTGTACATCATAGCCTCCCTCCTTTATCGGATGTATATCTTTGTCTTTCAAGTCGCTATAATCCACCGACGTACCTGCACTGCCGTCGCCCTTTGCCACATCAAGAGTAAACGACTGTGTCTTTATCGTTTTATAAGCATTCGCGTCAACGTCATAATAAACAAACTCAACCGGAGGGATAACATACTTTCCCTGATTACGCGGAACGGCAAGGAAGTCATATATCATATTACCTTCAACTCCGCTCGTCGTCAGCTTTGTCTTGTCTGTTACCTTTGGGTCATACTTATCAAAATCTTTTGGGAAGTTAACAACAGGCTGTTTCAGAAGTTTCAGATTACCTACACCGCCAACAATGACACGTATTGTTATCGGGTCATTAGCCTTTACTTCATTTTTGTTTATCTGGGCCGTAATGTTAAATTTGCCCACGCCTCCCGAAAAATTGGCAGGCCGCTTGGGTAACGGATCAACTTGTATAGTAACACCCGGAGCTTTTATGGCACGCTTTACTTCAATATAACCGGATCCTCCGTTAAGAAAAGCCTCAAATGGGTCAACATTACGGTTTTGCTGAATAACAGTTCCGTTGAATGTTATACTCGGTATTTCCAACTTACCTGTCATCTGAGGATACATAACGTACTGGCTCCACGTAACGCATCTATAAGGGCGTCCGTTGACACGCTCTATATGATAAGACTTTTGCAACGGGAGTGGTATCTCTTGAGTGTGAAATCCTGTCAGGTCCGGCATCTTACCCTCCAGTTGAGTCAAGTCAACAAGCGTGTATACCTTATACGTAAGCAATACTGGTTCCTGTTCATGAACACGGCGCTTGTTTGCACTGACCTTAATGAACAAGTCACTGCCGCTAATAGGTGTCCCGGCATCACGCATTCGCGGCTGGTTGTCAGAGTCATCATGCATACGCGGTGCCCCGCCCGTACTCTGGCTCTGTCCTGAAACTTTTACTTTGGCTGCTTTAGAAGCAATCCGTTTACCGTTAGCCGTAATATGTGCGGGAGGAATGGTAAAAGTACCGTTCTTTGAGGCACACAAAATAAATGTATATGTTATGGATGACGAGCCTGTTGTATGGCCGTTGGCCATTATATAACTTGTCTGCACAGACTTATACGGACCAGTTATAACATCAAAGGCTTCAGGAATGTCACCTATATTGAAATCTTTTACATTTTTGGTATCAACGACATATACAAGCCTGAAATTCTCACCAACCGACACTTGTGACGGGACATTGACAACAAGCCTTTGGGCATTTGCCGATATCACGCTGCAAAATATAAGCTGAAATAAGAAAATATATCTTTTCATACGAAATGCTTCATTGAATTTTATCATTACCAGTTCTTCTCGCTGCTTCGACGTGAGCTAGGTTTACGCATTGCTTTTTTAAGACGTTGCTGTGTAGCCTTTTCGTTCTGAATGGCCGCATTAATCAGTTGCTCGGCATTCTCCTTGCTCATCTGTTCCTTTGGCTGTTGCTGTTTCTCCTTGCCTTTATCTTTTTCATTATTCCTGTCCTTATTTTTTTGCGAATCGTTCTCCTCTTTCTTCTTGTTTTGATTCTGATTGTCTTTCTTCTTGTTATTTTTCTGTTGCTTCTTGCAAAGCGCAAGATTATAGCGAGTTTCATCATCTTTCGGATTATTCCGCAAAGACTGTTCGTAAGCAGTTATAGCTTCTCCGTACATCTTATGATTTTGACATATTACGCCTATGTTATGATACACGCTTGCAAGACGCAACTTATTTGTTTCCAGTTTCGCGGCTTTCTGATATTGCACAATTGCAGCAGAGTCTTTGTTCTGCATCATCAAGGCACACCCCAAATTATACACAGCCTGGGGATTTGACGGATTCTTTGACAAGGCCTTCCGGTATTGTACCTCGGCTTTATCATACTGCTGTTTGTTGAACAAATTGTTGCCTTCACGCACAAACTGACGGTCAGTCTGCGCGCCAACAGCCGTTGACAATCCCAAAAACAATGACAATATAATATATTTTACAACTTCTGATTTCATCTTGACTGACATTATTTTTTAAAGAGCTTTATCCTGCTAAGCAACGGATTCTTACTTTCAAGTATTATAGTTTCAGCAATAAGGACAAGCAGCAGCAAAATTCCTACAGCCTGAAACTGCTCGTCATATTCACTGTAAACCACACTCATGATATCACCTTTCTGCAATTTGCCAATTTCTGCGTCAAGCTGTTTTTGAGCTAAATTTGTATTATCCACATGGATATATGCTCCGCCACCTGCCTTGGCCACCTGCTTACACATATCCTCATTTAGTGCCGACATTACTTCCTGTCCGGTCCTGTCTTTCATGTATCCGCCGCTTCCGTCGGGTACAGGAGAGCCCTTGGGCGAACCTACACCTAAAACAAAGACACGCATACCGTTCTTTTTCGCCTCCTTCGCAGCCTCGACAGCTCCACCTTCATGGTCTTCACCGTCAGTGATGATTATTATCGCACGCCCTACTCCCTCCTGCTTCGTAAAGCTTTTAGAACTCAACTCTATGGCCTCAGCCAGATTTGTACCTTGTAATGCGATAAGTGAAGGGTCTATGTTCTGAAGAAACATTTTGGCAGATACATAATCGCTAGTTATGGGCAACTGCACAAAAGCATCACCCGCAAAAACCACAAGGCCGACTTTGTCGTTTGTGAAATTATCTACCAGATTTTCTATCAGCATCTTGCTTTTGTCAAGACGCGACGGAACAACGTCTTCCGCTTTCATGGAATTACTGATATCCAACGCCATAATGACTTCTATTCCCTGACGCTGTTCCTGATTTATCTTTGTCCCCATCTGCGGACGAGCAAGCATCACTACCAGCAAGGCTATCGCGGCAACCGAGAGCCAGAACTTCACTTCACGTCTTGCACGTGATACATCCGGCATCAGATTTTTCAACAGTAACGGGTCGCCGAATTTTTTCAGCTGTTGTCTCCGTTTGCGCAATCCCATCATTCTTATAAGAATAATGACAGGTATCAATATCAGCAAATATAAATATGCAGGGTCTTCAAATCTGAACATAAACTTTACATTTTATCATTAAGGAATACGACGGAACACAACAAGTCTCAATAACACCTCAAGCAGCATAGATATAAATGCTGCCAAAGCAAAAGGCTGATAAGCATCATAGCGTTTTGAGAACTTCTTTACATCCATTTTTGTCTTTTCCAGCTTGTCTATATCTTCATATATTTTTTTCAACTCCGCCGTATTTGTGGCTCTGTAAAAATGTCCTCCGGCAGTAGATGCGATTTCACTCAGCGTCTCCACATCTATGTCGGCACGCATATTCACATACTGTGTAGTGCCGCCGACCTGCATCGGATACGGCGCCATTGTCTTACTTCCTATCGCTATGGTATAAACACGTATTCCAAAACTTTTTGCTATGTTTGCGGCAGTCAACGGAGATATATCACCCATATTGTTACTACCGTCTGTCAGCAATATTACGACCTTGCTTTTAGTCTTGCTGTCTTTCAGGCGTCCAACAGCATTTGCAAGTCCCATACCGATAGCCGTACCGTCTTCGAGCAATCCTCTTGCCGCAATATCAGTCCTTACATTCTGCAACAGATTTATCAAAGACGTATGGTCTGTGGTCATTGGGCACTGCGTAAAAGCCTCACCTGCAAAAATAGTGAGACCTATATTGTCATCAGGCCTGCCAGAAATAAATTCGGCCGCTACGCTTTTGGCAGCTTCAATCCTGTTCGGTTTCAGGTCTTCGGCAAGCATACTGGTTGATACATCCATTGCCAACATTATATCTATGCCTTCAACGGTACGTTTACCCCAGCTGTTATGCGTTTGTGGACGGGCCAAGACAATAACAACTAAAATAAATGTAAGTACACGCAACAACATAGGCAGCCCCATAAGCCGCACACGCAAACTTTTTGGGGCATATTGATATGCGAATGTATCGCTCATCCGCATAGTAGGCTCACTTTTCTTTCTGTAAAGCAAATACCAGATAAAATAAGGTATCAACAATAACAGAAGCAAGAAATATTCTTTATTGACAAACTCCATAACTTACGAATTCTATATCAGCATACTTATTTGATATATAACGACAGCAAACAAAGCCACACATGCAGCCAAAAGCACAAATATTGTTACTTTCAGCGCAGTACGTGAGCGTATGTCACGCTTCTCCGTATCGGTCAATGTCGGCTCTACACGCTCTACTGTCGGTTGGTTGTCAAGTTTTGTTGTATTTATAAAATCGATGGCATTTACCAGATTGGCATCATTTTCATTTATTAGTGTAGAGTATTTTGCGAACTTCACCAAATCTGCTGTCATAAAGAGTTCTTTCAGCTCATCTATCATCTTTTCATCATTTTCCTGTCGTAAACGGGAAATGATTTCGGAACTCGTCATTTCCATCGCATTAAAGCCGAATCTGGCTTTTATGTATTTTCTTAGCACGTCTGTCAAAAGAGTATAATATGTCTTTTGATCTTCAGAAACAGACATCTTATTTTCTTTTATGTGTTCTATTTCTTTCAATGCTTTCTGATGTGGAGGCACTCTTTTTATAATCCGTACTTGTGCAATGACAGGCTTATTTTCCTTCAATCTTGTCCACAAATAATACGTAAGCACACATATTAATACAAAAATCACCCTCATCCAAAACGATGGTTCCCATTCATC
>CALNFG010000017.1 GCA_939792625.1 uncultured Prevotella sp. | reverse complement strand
TGGAGCGTCCTATGCTGCCCGGACTTTCCTCCTGCGCCATACATTGACGCCGGCGGCAGACCGGAACACTGCATTCATGAATGCAAAGGTAATGTAAATCAGGCTAAAAGCAAAACAAAAGTCGATGAAAAGAGTTTTTATTAAAAAAAACATCAGAAGAACCGACATTACAACAATAAATATGACACTGTACAATAAAACAAATCCGGCAAAGCGAAAATCATTACACTTTGCCGGATATTTTCAATATGTCTGTATCTCCAATACTTAATTATCTGAACGTGTTCGGCAAATGAAATTCGTAAGAACGGTCAAACACTTCTTTCACCTTATTAATCTCCAAGAACGTGGTACTGCCATCCTTTCCGAAACTGCCGCTAAGATATGCTATCTTGTCTTCCATGCAAATGTATCCTTTTTGCCGCAACATGCGTAAAGCTGCAAGGAACTGTTCCTGTGGACCGATCTGCTCATGTTGTGCCACAGGTATTACACCATAGCTCAGTGCCAGCCAACGCTGGGTCTTTTCTTTATAACAAATGGCAAGCACGGGGTTAGGACCACGGAAAGCGGCAAGATGCCTTGCGGTCAGACCTGTTTTACTGTCTGTTATTATGCCTTTTACTCCAAGCAGTTCTGTCGCTTCAATGGCATTGCGGGCAAGAAACTCTCTTACATCGCAATTCTTGCTGATTGGCATGTCAAAGTCATGGTCGTACATCTTATCCTGCTCTGCCTGTTCCGCAATAGAAGCCATGGTCCTGACAGCTTCCACCGGATATTTGCCTGTTGCAGTCTCGCCACTTAACATAAGAGCATCGGTCCGATAATATATGGCATTGGCAATGTCTGTAACTTCAGCACGAGTAGGACGAGGATTGTTTATCATCGTATGAAGCATCTGTGTCGCAACGATAACAGGTTTCTTTGCCAACCTGCATTTGCGGATTATCATACGCTGTATACCCGGTATCTTCTCTATCGGAACTTCTATACCGAGATCTCCGCGTGCAATCATTATACCATAAGACGCATCAATTATCTCGTCAATATTGTCAACTCCCTCCTGATTCTCAATCTTAGATATAATCTTTATGTCACTTCCGTGTTCGTCAAGAATCTTCTGAACGGCCAGCACGTCCTCCTTGCTTCTCACAAAAGAATGGGCTATAAAATCAATGTTTTCATCAATAGCCAGCATTATGTTGCGCTTGTCTTTCTCTGTCAGAGCGGGCAAATCAATATGTACACCGGGTACATTCACACTTTTATGTGAGCCTAACACGCCGTCATTCTGTACCTGGGCAACTACAGCCGGACCGTTAACGCCTATGACACGCATGTCTATCGCACCGTCATCAAACAGAATGTCATCACCGACATGTACATCGCCGGCAAAATTCTCATAAGACAGATTGAGAATGTCATGCTCACTCTTCATTTCCGGACGACCGAAGATTTTAACCACATCACCTGTCTTATATTCTATGGGAGCATCATTGGCGGTGGTGCGGACTTCAGGACCTTTCGTGTCGATAAGTATACCTATATGTTTACTTACCGAACGCGTGTTCCTTATTATTTTCCTGATGCCGTCGGCTGAAGCATGAGCGGTATTCATCCTGACCACGTTCATGCCGGCATCGAACAACTGGCGGATGAAGTCAACGTCACACCGCTGGTCGCTTATCGAAGCTACAATCTTTGTCTGTTTCATCTTATGAGATTATAAAGTTTTATCCTAATTCGTTGCAAATTTACAAAACAAAATCTACAAATGCAAGACATTATCATTTAAATTAGCTGACAAGTAAAGAGAATGGACGTACAGACTTATCAATCTTTAAAATCAAGAAACCCCTCTACCCATACCTTGCGTCTGACCTCATCAGGAGGATTAGACACTGACAAGCCTATCAGCCTTATGGCTTTTGCTGAATAATCGACCTGTGACATGAGTCTTTTAGCAAAAGGAAGAATATCAGCCTTGCCTGTAAAAGGCGCAGTACGTGTGATACTTCGCGTAATCTGCGTAAAATCAAAGAATTTCACTTTCAAGGTAAGTGTACATCCGCTGAACTTGCTCTTTTCCAGTCTTTCAACAAGTTCAACCACAATATGGTAAAGTTCTATCACGACTGCGGCCTTACGGTTGATGTCATCAAGAAATGTATGCTCACACCCTACAGACTTGCGCACTCTGACAGGCTCAACCGGCCTGTCATCTATACCGCGTGAAAAATCATAGTATATGCGTCCTGCCTTGCCGAAGACTTCGGTCAGATGTCCAAGTGTACATTGACGTAACTGCAGTCCGTTGAATATTCCCATACGGTGCATCAAGACGGCCGTTTTAGGTCCGACGCCCCAGAACCGTTCTATGGGAAGTGTTGCGATAAAATCAAGAGCCTCGTCCGGTGATATGGCAAACATACCGTCGGGCTTGTTATAATCTGATGCTACTTTGGCGAGAAATTTATTATATGACACCCCTGCCGAAGCCGTCAAATCCAGCCGTTCACGTATCTTACTTCTGATTTCTCCGGCCATAACCTCTGCGTCAATATCCCCCTTTTTATTCACGCTCACATCAAGAAAAGCCTCATCGATTGACAGAGGCTCTATCACGTCTGTATATTCACTGAAAATATCATGCACCTGCATCGACACGGCCTTATATCTGGCATGGTCGGACGGTATCATTATCAGTTGCGGACACAGGCGCTTAGCCTTTGCAACAGACATTGCCGAATGTACCCCGAAGCGACGCGCCTCATAACTGGCTGTAGACACGACACCACGCGGACCGTCAAAGCCGACGGCTATGGGCTTGCCACGCAGTTCAGGATTGTCTCTCTGCTCCACCGCGGCAAAGAAAGCATCCATGTCAATATGTATAATTTTACGCCATTCTGTCATCTGCCGTATGTCCTATTTCCATCTCCAGTGCTTGGCAAGTTTGTGACCGAAGCGGCCGATGACAAGTGTTACATAACTGACTGACAACGACTTGCCCAGCACTATCAGTATCACCGCAGACAATATCATCAACATGCCCACGGCAAGACGTACTGTAAAAGCTTCGCCAAACAGCACAACTCCTATGGCCACGGCCGTAAGAGGCTCAAGCGCACCCATCACGGCCGTAGGCGTTGAGCCTATCTCATGCACGGCCACGACCATTAACAAGAGAGAGACAACAGTGGGGAACACGGCCAGAAGTGAAGCGAAAAACCACACACGCGGAGTGGTCAGCATCTGCAGACGGCCGCTATCGCCTCCTATAACCGAGTTTGCTATTATCACCATAAGGCTGACAAGAAGAACATAAAACGTAAGTTTCACAGAAGACATGCGCAGCGAAGACTTATTTACCACTATTATATATATGGCATAAGTCAGTGACGACACCATGACAAGCAACACCCCTATAGTACTAAGCACACCGCCGTCAGTTCCTCCGCCATAAAGCAAGGATATACCTGTAAGCGCAAGAACTATCGAGAATACTGTAACCGGCGTAAGTTTTTCCTTGAAAAACACCGCCATCATAACAGCCACCATCACAGGATAAACAAAAAGCAATGTACTGGCGACTCCGGCATCCATAAACGTAAAACTGTCAAACAATGTCAGCGATGACAGTGAAAACAACACACCTAATGGCACCAGCACACGCATCTCCATGGCAGTAACACTAAAAGACATGCGCCGCGACAGCATCACAGCAGCCAATATAACAGCCGCAAGACCGTAACGGTAAAACAGCACCGAATTTACATTGACACCATCCGCATACAGCGGCAAAGCCCCGAGCGGATTAAGCCCGTAACTCACTGCGGCACATACGCCGCAGACAGTACCTCTAACCTTTGGAGTCATTTTTTTCAAACTATTTCAATAAATCATAATAAACGGATGCAAAAATAATAAATTTGCACGTAACATGAATGTTCCAGACTGCTTAAACATACATAAATACATCGCATGTTTCATGCCCGTTTATATCTGAAACCCTACTCTACCTCATACCCTCTGCATCACACTAAAATCAACGGTAAAAACAGACCTAAGCTTTTGCATCGCAAAAGACCATGTTTTACAGCCTGAAAGGTAAGCTTTTGCACGACAAAAGATGTTTAATCGCCACACCGAATAAAAAAGCCGGAAAAACAAGGAAATATTAAAAAAAATCTGTAATTTTGCACAATAATTAAAATTAACGACAAAAATTGATAGAGAAGCATATCGTACTTGAAGACATCGACCCCGTTGTGTTATACGGGGCAGGCAACGCTTACCTGCAGATAATCAAAGCGTTGTATCCAAAACTCAGGATTGTAGCACGCGATAATGTCATAAGAGTTCTCGGCGACGAGGAACGCATGGCCGACTTCGAGGAAAACATTGAAAAACTGAGAAAACATGTCCTGAAATATAACTCTATCAACGAAGAAGACATCATTGACATAATCAAGGGCAGAAAGACTAAAGACGACACGGCCAAAGACGTCGTTGTCTACAACATATCCGGGCGTCCCATCAAAAGCCGGAGTGAAAACCAGCAAAAACTCATCGATGCTTACGAAAACAACGACATGGTTTTTGCCATCGGACCGGCAGGTACAGGCAAGACATACCTGAGCATAGCCTTGGCCGTAAAAGCCCTGAAAGACAAGACTGCAAAAAAAATCATACTCAGCCGCCCTGCCGTTGAAGCCGGAGAGAAACTCGGTTTCCTACCGGGTGACATGAAAGAAAAAATCGACCCTTACCTGCAACCACTGTACGACGCACTCGAAGACATGATTCCCGCCGTCAAACTGCAAGACATGATAGAAAAGCACGTCATACAGATAGCACCGCTGGCATTCATGCGCGGACGTACGCTAAGTGATGCCGTGGTCATACTCGACGAAGCACAAAACACCACAACCGCACAGATTCGCATGTTTCTGACCCGCATGGGTTGGAACACAAAAATGATTATCACCGGCGACCTGACACAGGTAGACTTGCCACGGGGTACCATGAGCGGACTGCGCGAGGCCGTCGGAATACTGAAAGGAATCGATGGCATTTCCATCGTAAACATGGATGTAAGAGACATTGTGAGACACAAACTGGTGACAAAAATTGTCAACGCTTATAAAGACGCAGACAAGAAGAACAATTCACAGGAACAGCAGGAAGAAAGACAACAAACAAAATAGCAGACAAAACCTAACGCCACTGCCTCCCTCACTGTGTTGGAAATGGGAGAACGGAGTCAGGCCTAAAAAACAACAAAGATGAAAGCATTAACAAGAACAGACTTCCATTTTGATGGACAAAAGAGCGTTTACCACGGAAAGGTGCGCGATGTTTACAACATCAACGATGACATTCTCGTCATGATAGCAACCGACAGAATCTCGGCTTTCGATGTAGTCTTGCCCAAAGGCATTCCTTTTAAAGGGCAGGTCCTCAACCAAATAGCGGCTAAATTTCTCGATCATACAACGGACATCTGTCCCAACTGGAAATTGGCCACCCCCGACCCCATGGTAACCGTTGGTCTGAAGTGTGAAGGTTTCCGCGTAGAAATGATTATCCGTTCAATACTTACAGGCTCCGCATGGCGCGAATATCAGAAAGGCTGCCGCGAACTGTGTGGCGTGAAGCTGCCTGACGGGATGAGAGAAAACCAGCGTTTCCCCGAGCCAATAATCACACCAACAACAAAAGCCGACGAAGGTCACGACATGAACATCTCAAAAGAGGAAATCATTGCTCAAGGTATTGTCAGCAAGGAAGACTATGAGATAATGGAGGACTATACACGCAAGATATTCGCACGCGGACAGGAAATAGCCGCCAAACACGGTCTGATACTCGTCGACACAAAATATGAATTCGGCAAACGCGACGGCAAAGTATACCTTATTGACGAAATCCACACGCCCGACAGCAGCCGTTACTTCTACGCCGACGGATATGAAGAAAAGTTTGAAAAAGGCGAGCCGCAACGTCAGCTCTCAAAAGAATTTGTACGCCAGTGGCTCATCGAACACAACTTCATGAACGAACCGGGACAAGTGATGCCTGAAATAACCGACGAATATGCCGAAAGTGTAAGCGAACGTTACATCGAACTGTTTGAACACATTACCGGCGACAAATTTGACAAGGCTGCCGAAGAAGGTGACATCGCCGCACGCATAGAAAACAACGTGAAGAAATATCTGGCCGAATACCAACTAAACGGCAAACAATAAAAACATAAGGCAAGAAGATTTGCCGCGACATTACGGCCAAAGCCTGTAAACACGGGCAAATCTCCTTGCTACCTGTATGTTTACGGTTGCCAACTAATAAGTCATGACTTACAAACAGGAACGCATCACACCATACCATAACGGGCAGGAAAAAAGCAAACAGGTGGAAGCAATGTTTGACAACATTGCCCACTCGTACGACTTGCTAAACCATCGTCTGTCGTTCGGCATAGATTATCTTTGGAGAAATACCGCCATAAGACAACTCATGCCATACAAGCCCGCTTCAATACTTGACATAGCTACCGGAACGGGCGACTTTGCAATAATGTCGGCAAAGAAACTGCATCCTGAGAAAGTAGTTGGCATAGACATATCCGAAGGCATGATGCGCATAGGAGCTGAAAAGGTGAAAGAGGCCGGGCTCGGCAACATCATCTCTTTTAAGAAAGAAGACTGCGAACACATGTCTTATAATGACGGCTCGTTCGACGCCATCACTACAGCATTCGGCATAAGGAACTTCCAGAACCTCGACGCATGTCTTAAAGAGATGTGCCGTGTACTGCGCACAGGCGGGCAGTTAAGCATACTTGAACTGAGCCGCCCCATACATTTTCCGATGAAACAATTGTTTTGGATATATTCACACACATTGCTTCCGCTTTACGGAAAACTGATATCCAAAGACAATGAAGCTTATAAGTATCTCATATCCACCATAGAATCATTTCCACAGGGAGAAGAAATGGTTGGAATATTCAAGAAAGCCGGATTTTCGGAAGCTAAATTCAAGCGTCTGACTTTTGGCATCTGCACATGTTATTTCGCGATTAAATAAAAAACATCATGGATAAATACGGACTCATCGGCTATCCGCTCGGCCATTCGTTCTCGATAAGTTATTTCAATGAAAAGTTCGAGAACGAGAACATTGACGCTGAATATATCAATTTTGAAATCCCGACAATCGAAGAGTTGCCGGAAGTGCTTGCACTTAATCCGGAACTCAGAGGTCTGAATGTCACAATACCTTACAAAGAAAAGGTTATAAGCTATCTTGACACTGTAAGTCCCGAAGCACGTGCCATCGGTGCCGTCAACGTGATAAAAGTAGAACACAAAGGCAACAAGACCATCCTTAAAGGATACAACAGCGATGTCATCGGATTCACCAGAAGCATCGAGCCACTGCTCGAACGTTTCCACAAGAAAGCCTTGATTCTCGGCACAGGAGGAGCATCAAAAGCAATAAACTACGGATTAAAATCACTTGGACTTGAAACCGTATTTGTCAGCCGTTACGAGCGTCCCGGCACAATACAATATGAAAAAATCACGCCGGAGATAATTCATGAATACAATGTGATAATCAATTGCACTCCGTGCGGAATGTATCCGCACATAGACGAATGCCCGCAACTGCCATACGAGGCCATGGACAACAAAAATCTGCTTTACGACCTGTTATATAATCCGGACCAGACTCTTTTCATGAAAAAAGGAGCAGAACATGGAGCCACGGTAAAAAACGGACTTGAAATGCTTCTGCTGCAGGCATTTGCAAGCTGGGAATTTTGGAATGGCAAAAACATGTAGCCCAACATTACCTGCCAGCAACACCCGAACGACAAGAACATCATAACACATATATAACAAAAACAAAATGGATTCAAGCAACCGATATATGATGCGCGGTGTATCAGCCGCAAAAGAAGATGTCCACAACGCGATAAAAAACATAGACAAAGGACTTTTCCCGCAGGCATTCTGTAAAATCATACCCGACATTCTAGGAGGCGATCCGGAATACTGCAACATAATGCATGCCGACGGAGCAGGCACGAAATCATCACTCGCATACACATACTGGAAAGAGACCGGTGACCTGAGCGTATGGAAAGGCATTGCACAAGATGCCCTGATAATGAACACAGACGATCTTCTGTGTGTCGGAGCCGTAGACAACATACTCGTATCAAGCACAATCGGACGAAACAAGATGCTCGTACCTGGCGAAGTGATATCGGCCATCATCAACGGCACAGACGAACTGCTGGCAAACATGCGGGAAATGGGTATAGGCATATACGCCACAGGGGGCGAAACTGCTGATGTGGGCGATCTTGTGAGAACAATCATCGTCGACTCTACTGTGACGTGCAGAATGAAGCGGAAAGACGTAATAAACAATGCCAACATACGCCCAGGCGACGTCATTGTAGGCCTCGCTTCTTTCGGACAAGCCACCTACGAGGACAGATATAACGGAGGAATGGGCAGTAACGGACTGACCAGTGCGCGTCATGACGTATTCGCTAAATATCTCGCCGAGAAATATCCCGAAAGCTATGATCACGCGATGCCTGACGAACTGGTATACAGCGGAAAATACAAACTTACAGACACTCCTGCCGACGTTACGGTCAATGCAGGGCAGCTCGTATTGTCACCGACACGCACATACGCACCGGTAATAAAGAAAATACTCGACGAACTCAGACCACAGATACACGGAATGGTACACTGCACCGGAGGAGCGCAGACAAAAGTACTGCATTTTGTAGGTGAAAACTGTAAAGTGGTGAAAGACAACATGTTCACCGTACCGCCACTGTTCAGAATAATAAAAGAACAGAGTGGAACAGAATGGCAGGAAATGTACAAAGTGTTCAATATGGGACACCGCATGGAAATATACGTCAGCGAGGAAACTGCAGCACAAGTAATCGAAATAAGCAAGAGCTTTAACATCGACGCACAGATAGTGGGGCACATAGAAGAAGGACAGAGAAGCCTCACTATAAAATCTGAATTCGGAGAATTTAAATATTAAGACATGCCTGACAACAATAGCATACTAGAAAAGCTTGAAGGTCTGGAAAGCCGCTACGAGGAAATATCTACACTCATCACCGACCCATCAGTCATAGCAGACCAAGAGAGATATGTGCGTCTCACACGCGAATACAAAGACCTTGACGACATAATGAAAGCACGCAAAAGATACATCGCGTGCCTGAACTCGATAAAGGAAGCCAAAGACATACTTGCAAATGAAAGTGACCCCGACCTCAAAGAAATGGCAAGGGAAGAATTGCAAACCAACGAAGAGCTGCAACCGAAAATCGAGGAAGAAATAAAGATTGCACTTGTTCCCAAAGACCCGGAAGACGCGAAAAATGTACAGATGGAAATACGCGCAGGCACCGGAGGCGACGAAGCAGCCTTATTTGCAGGAGACTTATTCCTTATGTATAAGAAATTCTGCGACTCCATGGGCTGGACGTTGTCTGTGACAAGTGTCAGCGAAGGTGCCGTAGGCGGATACAAGGAAATTGATTTTGCCGTGAGCGGCGACAATGTTTACGGCACACTCAAATATGAATCCGGTGTACACCGAGTACAACGCGTGCCCGCCACCGAAACACAGGGACGCATGCACACAAGCGCGGCAACGGTGGCAGTACTGCCGGAAGCAGACAAGTTTGAGGTCAACATCAATGAAGGTGATATAAAATGGGACACATTCAGAAGTTCGGGAGCAGGAGGACAGAACGTCAACAAAGTCGAGTCGGGTGTGCGCCTACGATATCCGTGGAAGAATCCCAACACAGGCGAAGTGGAGGAAATACTCATTGAATGTACCGAAACACGCGACCAGCCGAAAAACAAGGAACGCGCGCTGTCACGTTTGCGCACATTCATATATGACCGCGAACACCAGAAATACATCGACGACATTGCCAACCGGCGAAAGACACTCGTGTCAACCGGCGACCGAAGTGCAAAGATACGTACATACAACTTTCAGCAGGGACGCGTCACAGACCACCGCATAGGATACACCACACACGACCTGCAAGGTTTTCTCGGAGGCGGCATCAAAGACATGATTGACGCGCTGACCGTTGCAGAAAACGCCGAGCGCATGAAAGAAGCTGAGCTGTAAGACATAACATTGCACAGCAAAAAACAAGGTCAAATGTGATGCCGAATCATATCACAAAGTCCAACCATACAGACTGGGCCGATACACAATCTGCTCAAAACTGCATACAAAATTATATTAACTGCAATATTTTTTATGAACAAACAACAACTCATCGAACAGATTTTCAAAAAGAAAACGTTTCTTTGCGTGGGACTTGACACGGACATCAAAAAGATACCCCGGCACCTGACAGCCAACGATGACCCGGTTTTCGACTTCAATAAGGCGATAATAGACGCCACTGCAGACTATTGTGTGGCCTACAAGCCCAATCTTGCCTTTTATGAGTGTATGGGCACAAAAGGCCTGGCTTCGTTTGAGCGCACCGTGAAATATCTGAAAGATAAATACCCCGACCACTTCATAATTGCTGACGCCAAACGTGGCGACATTGGCAACACATCGGCAATGTATGCCCGTACATTTTTTGAAGAGTATGACGTCGACGCACTGACTGTAGCACCGTATATGGGTGAAGACAGCGTAACACCGTTCCTGAAGTATGACGGCAAATGGGTAATACTTCTCGCACTCACGAGCAACAGCGGCTCACACGATTTCCAGATGACGACAGACAAAGACGGAGAACATCTTTTCGAGAAAGTCATCCGCAAATCACAGGCATGGAGCGGAGAAGACAAAATGATGTATGTTGTCGGAGCGACACAGGGCGAAATGTTCAAAGACATACGCATGGTAGCTCCAACCCACTTCCTTCTCGTTCCAGGAGTAGGCGCTCAGGGCGGCAGCCTGCAGGAAGTATGCAAATACGGCATGACTAAAGAATGCGGACTCATCGTAAACAGCAGCCGTGGAATAATCTACGCTTCGAGCGGAACTGACTTTGCCGCCGCTGCAACGGCAAAAGCAAAAGAGCTGCAGGAAGAAATGGCCGTAGAACTTGAAAAATTAAAAGAACAGGAATAAAAGACAACAACGAGCGTATTTCAAAAGGTCATGTTTTGGTTGATGAAAGGTAACCTTTTACCAACCAAAACATGACCTTTTGGAATGTAAAAGATTAGGTTTTGTCAATATGCTGATTATCAGTAACATAGCCACAGGATACGCAATTCGTGACAAAGGCAGAAAAACACGGCGGACAAGATTCACAACATGCGGATAAACGAAAACATCATTTAACCTTTACACGAAAAAAATGAAACTGACCAACATGGCTTTTAAATGAAAATACACTAACTTTGCAAGCGAATAATCTACCCTTTCCCGGTGCGAAAAACAATGGCACGATGCGCACCGCATATTCCATACAATGAATGACAGCAAGATAATAAACGACCCGATATTCGGATTCATAAAAATACCACATGGGCTGCTGCTTGACATCGTCGAGCATCCGTTGATGCAAAGACTCACGAGAATAAAGCAGCTCGGACTGACATCAATGGTATATCCGTCAGCCCAGCATACAAGATTCCAACACTCCATCGGAGCATTCCACCTGATGAGCGAAGCAATAACATCGCTCAATCAAAAAGGCATATTCATCTTCGACAGTGAAGAAGAAGCCGTTGAAGCGGCAATACTGATGCACGACATAGGACATGCTCCGTTTTCACACGTACTTGAACACACGCTAATCAACGGCATAAGCCACGAAGAAATATCTCTGCTGATGATGGAAAGCATCAACCGCGAGATGAAAGGCGAGCTGAATCTGGCACTGAAGATATTCAAAAACGAATATCCGAAAAAGTTTCTCCACCAGCTTATCAGCAGTCAGCTCGACATGGACAGGCTTGATTATCTGAGGCGTGACAGTTTCTTTACCGGAGTGACCGAAGGCAACATTGGCAGCGCACGCATAATAAAAATGCTTGATGTGGCTGATGACAATCTCGTTGTCAACTCAAAGGGATTGTACTCAATAGAAAACTACCTGATGGCGCGGCGTCTGATGTACTGGCAGGTGTATCTCCACAAGACAACAGTGTCAAGCGAGAAAGTACTTGTCAACACCCTGCTCAGGGCAAGAAACATGATACGCGACGGCAAAGAAATATTCGCCACACCTTGCCTGAAATACTTCCTGATAAATGATATAGACGCCGACATGTTCAAGACTGATGACGAAGCCCAACACAACTACGCCATGCTTGACGACAATGACATCTGGAGCGCACTGAAAGTCTGGGTTGACGATGACGACATTATACTGTCCACCCTTGCGGCAGATCTGATGAACAGAAATCTCTTCAAAGTAGAGATATCGTCAGAGCCGGCAGACGGTGCGCACATTGAAGACATAAAGAAGAAACTGGCCGCACATTACGGCATAAGTTACGAGGACACCTCATATTTTGTAAGTGCCGACACCATACAGAAAGACATGTATGACGTCAACGACGACCGCATAGCGATACTGTTCAAGGACAACACCGTAAAAGACATAACTGAAGCATCGGAAGTAATGAACATATCCTTACTTTCCAAAAAAATTCGCAAATATTATTTATGTTATCAGCGTATTTGAATAAATTTATTTACCTTTGCAAATACATATATAAAAATGTAATTACATTGCAATGGAATTTACTGCAAAGCAAATAGCGGATTTCATCGGAGGAAAAGTCGAAGGCGATGAAAATGCAAAAATTCATACCTTCGCCAAAATAGAAGAAGGAGAAACCGGAGCTATCTCATTCTTATCCAACCCGAAATACACACACTATATTTACGACACCAAAGCAAGCGTGGTACTCATCAATGATGACGTAGAACTTACACAGCCTGTCAGAGCCACGCTTATAAGAGTGAAAAACGCATACGAATGCGTGGCAAAATTACTCCAGTTATATGAGGCCTCACTGCCAAAGAAAACAGGCATAAGCCCCATGGCATTTATCGCGGAAAGCGCCAAAATAGGCGAAGGCTGCTATATAGGCGCATTCGCATATATCGGTGAGAATGTCGAGATTGGCGACAACACACAAATTCATCCGCACGCCGTAATCGAAGACAAAGTAAAGACTGGCTCCGGATGCAAGATATATCCCAACGTAACCGTCTACGAGGGATGCAGACTGGGCAATAACGTCACAATACACGCAGGATCCGTAATAGGAGCTGACGGCTTCGGCTTTGCTCCCAATGCCGAAGGTTATGACAAGATACCGCAAATAGGCATCGTGACGATAGAAGACAATGTGGAAATTGGCGCAAACACATGCGTCGACCGTTCGACAATGGGCAGCACAGTCATACACAAAGGCGTAAAGCTCGACAACCTCGTACAAATAGCCCACAATGTTGAAGTGGGTGAGAACACCGTGATGTCGGCACAGGTAGGCGTTGCCGGAAGCACAAAAATCGGCAAATGGTGTATGTTCGGAGGGCAGGTAGGCATATCCGGCCATATCAGCATAGGCGACAAGACTTTCCTCGGTGCCCAGTCTGGCGTACCTGGAAACATCAAGGGCGACACCACCCTCATAGGCACACCTCCAATGGAGCCCAAAGCCTACTTCAAGACAATAGCACTGTCACGCAAGTTGCCCGAAATATACAAACAGCTCAACGATTTGAAAAAACAAGTGGAAGAATTAAAAAAGACCGATAACAATAATGGAAATGTCTAAGCAGAACACATTAAAAGGCAGTTTCGCTTTATGCGGAAAGGGATTGCACACGGGATTGAGCCTTACAATAACATTTAATCCTGCGGCAGTTAACACAGGATACAAGATACAGCGCATCGACATTGAAGGCCAGCCCACCATTGACGCTATTGCAGAAAACGTTGTTGACACCCAACGCGGAACAGTATTGGGCAAAGGAGATGTGAAAATATCGACCGTGGAACACGCTTTGGCTGCACTTTACGCACTCGGCATAGACAACTGTCTGATACAGGTTAACGGGCCCGAGTTCCCCATACTTGACGGCTCTGCCGCACAATACATAGAAAAGATCAATGAGATCGGTATAGAGGAGCAAAACGCGCCAAAAGACTATTACATAATACGTCACAAGATAGAAGTAAAAGACGAAGAGACCGGCTCGTGCATAACAATCCTGCCTGACGAAGAGTTCAGTCTCACGGCAATGTGTTCGTTTGACTCGAAATTCATAAACAGTCAGTTCGCGACACTTGACCACATGGAAGACTTCGCAAAAGAGATTGCTCCCGCACGTACGTTCGTCTTCGTAAGAGACATTGAACCGCTGCTCCGCGCAAACCTGATAAAAGGCGGAGACATGGATAATGCCATAGTAATATACGAAAGGCAGACCACACAGGAAAGGCTCGACAAGCTGGCAGACTTTCTCAACGTGCCACACCTTGATGCAACAAGATTAGGCTACATCCAGCACAAACCATTAGTATGGGAAAACGAATGCACACGCCATAAGCTGCTTGACGTAATCGGAGACATGGCACTTATCGGGAAGCCTATAAAAGGACGCATCATTGCCACAAAACCCGGACATACAATCAACAACAAATTTGCACGCCTGATGCGCCGCGAGATTCGCAAGCACGAAATACAGGCCCCCATATATAATTGTAACGAGCCGCCCATCATGGACGTCAACCGCATACGCGAACTTCTTCCCCACCGTTACCCTATGCAGCTGGTAGACAAGGTAATAGCTCTCGGCCCGACAAGCATCGTGGGCGTGAAAAACGTTACAAGCAACGAACCTTTCTTTACCGGCCATTTCCCTCAGGAGCCGGTAATGCCGGGCGTGTTGCAGATAGAAGCGATGGCACAGTGCGGAGGTCTGCTCGTACTCAACACGGTTGACGAGCCGGAGCGCTGGTCGACATACTTCATGAAGATTGACGACGTGAAGTTCCGCCAGAAAGTAGTCCCCGGCGACACGTTGCTGTTCAAGGTTGACTTGCTGGCTCCCGTCCGTCACGGCGTATCTTCAATGAAGGGATATGTATTCGTAGGCGACAAAGTCGTTTCGGAGGCCACATTCACGGCACAGATTGTAAAGAACAAATAAAGCATGACAATCATAAAATCAAAGGGCAGACTTTGCATCTGCCCTTTTTCAGAATATAAAAACCTTACAAATTAAATATATGAATCAAATAAGTCCACTTGCATACGTACATCCGGAAGCCAAAATCGGCGACAACAATATTATAGGTCCTTTCTGCTATATCGACAAAAACACTGTAATGGGTGACAACAATGTGCTGCAGAACAGTGTAACAATTAATTTCGGAGCCAGAATAGGCAACGGCAATGAAATATTTCCGGGAGCAAGCATCAGCACAAAGCCGCAAGATCTGAAGTTCAAAGGTGAGGAAACGACATGCGAAATAGGTGACAACAACAGTATACGAGAAAATACGACAATATCAAGAGGAACAGCGTCAAAAGGCAAGACCACTGTAGGCTCAAACAACCTGCTCATGGAGAACATGCACATAGCTCACGACTGTGTCGTAGGCAATGGCTGCATCATAGGCAACTCAACAAAATTCGGAGGTGAAGTAACCATTGATGACCACGCCATAATCAGCGCGGAAGTACTCACTCATCAGTTCTGCCACATAGGAGGATACGTCATGATACAGGGAGGATGCCGGTTCAGCCAGGACATTCCGCCATTTATAATTGCCGGCAAAGAGCCTACAAAATATTGCGGAATAAACATTGTGGGACTGCGCCGCCGCGGTTTCGACAACGAACTTATCAACATCATACATGAGGCTTACCGACTGTTATACTCAAAAGGTGTACTGAAAGAAGGAATAGACGAGATACGCAAGCAACTTCCTGATAACGAAGCAATAAATTATATAATAAACTTCGTAGAAAACTCAAAAAGAGGTATCATAAGATAAAACCACACCGATGAAGACGCTAATAGTCATCGTTGGGCCTACGGGAGTAGGTAAGACTGCACTGTGTATCAAAATAGCCGAAAGATTGAACACGGTGATAATTAACGCCGACTCAAGGCAGATGTTCAGAGAATTGCCGATAGGCACGGCTGCCCCAAATAAAGACGAAATGAAGCGCGTAAAGCACTTCTTTGTCGGCAATCTGAGCATCACAGACTATTACAACGCCTCTATGTTTGAAAACGATGTCATGCACCTGCTGGACTCCCTATTCGCCGAAAAAGACGTTGTGCTAATGTCTGGAGGAAGTATGATGTATATAGATGCTGTATGCAACGGTATCGATGACATACCGACAGTAAAAGAAGACATACGGCAGCAGGTGAAAACAGACTTCGAACGTGACGGACTTGATGCCATGAGGCGCAGACTTGAGCAGCTTGACCCGGAATATTATGCAATTGTAGACAAGAATAATCCCAAACGAATAATCCATGCCGTTGAAATATGTATGTCTACAGGTAAAACATACACATCGTTCAGGACTAACAAAAAGAAAGAGCGTCCGTTCAAAATAATCAAAATAGGTGTAACCCGTGAACGGGCGGAACTTTATGACCGCATAGACAAGCGTGTAGATGAAATGATGGCTGCAGGACTGCCCGACGAAGCACAACGAATGTATCCGCATCGCGGTCTCAACGCGTTGAATACAGTAGGTTATAAGGAACTGTTTGACTACTTTAACGGTAAATGCACCATTGATGAAGCTGTATTCAGGATAAAATACGACACACACAAGTACTGCCGGAAACAACTGACATGGTTTAAACGCGACAAAGAAACACAATGGTTTTCACCCGAAAATGTTGAAGAAATCATAAAATACATAGACTCTTTCTTTTAGAAAGCTGCTTTTTCACTACTTTTGCACACAAAAGCATACTAACTTCCAAACGAAATATGTCCAAAAAATTCAATGATTCGTTAATAGGCAGATGGCTCAATGTCTGCACCAGTAAGATAAAAGCCTTTTGGCATTGGTACAAAGGGTTGTACACAGGCAGCAAATGGTACAAGAAAACAGTTGTTGCTCTGTTGTCGCTCATTGCGGCATTCATCATCTACTTAGGCATGGTAGACATCAACTTTCTGTGGTTATTCGGAAAGTCACCGGGATTCTCACAAATCAAAAAACCTACCACAAGTGAAGCTTCCGAAATTTACAGTGCAGACGGAGTGCTGATAGGAAAATTCTTCAGCGAAAACCGAACTCCGGTTAAGTATGAAGAAGTAAATCCGGTTTTTTGGAAAGCGCTTATCGACACCGAAGACGAGCGCTACTACAAGCATCGCGGAGTTGACCCCATAGGCATGTTCGCAGTACTTAAAGACGTTGTCAAGGGTGGTGACGCCCGAGGCGCATCAACCATAACACAACAGTTGGCCAAAAACATGTTCCGCGTAAGGACACAATATTCTACAGGCTTGCTGGGATATATTCCGGGAGTGCGCATGCTAATTATGAAAAGCAAAGAATGGATAATCGCGACCAAACTCGAGATGCTTTATGATAAGCGTGAGATTCTTACAATGTATGCCAACACGGTAGACTTCGGCTCCAATGCTTTCGGCATAAAGACCGCATGCAAAACTTATTTCAACACAACACCGGCAGACATAACAGCCGAACAAGCTGCCGTACTGGTAGGCATGCTCAAAGCCACAACATATTACAACCCGATAAGCCACCCGGAAAACAGTCTGGAAAGGCGCAATGTTGTATTACACAACATGATGACTCACGGAGATATGACACGTCAGGAATTTGACTCAGTCAGCGCCATACCGATAAAATTAAGTTATAGCGTAGAAAGCAACTATGACGGACAGGCCAAATACTTCCGCGAAGCCATAGCCAATTATCTGAAAGACTGGTGTAAGGAGAACGGATACGACTTGTACAGCAGCGGTCTGAAAATATACACCACAATTGACACACGCATGCAAAAGTATGCCGAGGAAGCTGCCGTAAAACAAATGCGACAGGTGCAACGCAACTTCAACAACCATTGGGCAGGACAAGATCCGTGGCGCGACGAAAACCACCAGGTAATACCCAACTTCATCGAAGACATTGCGCGCAAACAGCCCTACTATAAAATACTTTTACAGAAATTCCCTGACAGTCCTGACTCTATCACCTATTATCTCAACAAACCGCACAAGGTAAAGCTGTTCGATTATGAGAAAGGAACGATAGAAAAAGAAATGAGTACGATGGACTCAATACGCTACATGGTGAAGTTCATGCACTGTGCTTTCGTTGCCATGGAGCCGCAGACCGGACACGTAAAAGCCTGGGTGGGCGACATCGACTTCAATTCTTGGAAATATGACAAAGTAACCGCAATGCGTCAACCCGGCTCCACGTTCAAACTGTTTGTCTATACGGAAGCCATGAATCAAGGACTGACACCGTGCGACAAACGGCGCGACGAATACATACGCATGGAAGTGTACGACAAGCGCAAGCATGGCATGACCACATGGACACCGTCTAACGCGAACGGGCGCTTTTCAGGTGATTCCATCCCAATGAAAGGAGCGTTCGCACGAAGCATCAACTCTATTGCAGTAAGGCTCGGTCAGGAAATGGGAATCAAGAACATTGCAAAAACAGCCCATGACATGGGCATAAAGAGTCCGCTCGACGAACAACCGTCACTGGCCTTAGGCTCATCAGACGTAAACCTACTTGAAATGGTCAACGCCTACTGCACCGTGGCAAACGACGGCAAGCACACCGAGCCTGTACTTGTAACAAGAATTGTGGACAAAGACGGCAATGAAGTTTACACTGCTCCGAATGAGACAAAACAAGTAATACCATACAAGAGTGCCTTCTTCATGCAGCAACTGCTCATGGGCGGCATGCGCGAGCCGGGCGGCACGTCGCAAAGTCTGTGGGGATATGTAAGCAAAGCCGCCGGCGACACAGACTTCGGCGGCAAAACAGGAACATCAAACAACCACTCGGACGCATGGTTTATGGGCGTAAGCCCGAACATTGTGGTAGGTGCATGGGTAGGCGGTGAATACCGCAGCATACACTTCCGCACGGGAGCGTTGGGACAAGGCAGCCGAACAGCACTGCCAATATGCGGATATTTCCTGCAGTCGCTCATGTCTGATCCTGACTTCCGAAAATATCACGGCCGGTTCAAGACACCTGTTGACGATGACATTACACGCGACATGTACATGTGCGACAGTTATTACCCGGCAAAGAAAGACACTGCTGCCATTGACAGCACCGCCATAGCCGACTCTATTGCGGCAGAAAAAGCCGGACATCCGATGAATGCACTCGAAAAGATGGTAATCGGCAACGCCGTAAACGTTGAGCCTGCCGCACCACAACAACAGGAACAACCGAAAAAAGAAGAAGAAAAGAAGAAAAACGAGAAACCTCACGAAGAAGTAATAAGATTTGAAGACCTATGATTAAAAGGTGAGAAAGTGAGAAGGTGAGAAAAGGTAAACGGTGTACGATAATTTTTCTCACCTTCTCACTTTCTCACCTTCTCACTTTCATACAATGCTCGACCTCGACAACAAAGAGCTGCAAAAAGCTCTGCAGATAATACAATACACCCGACGTTCGCTCTTCCTCACAGGAAAAGCAGGTACCGGTAAATCCACTTTCTTACGCCACATCTGTGCCTCGACGAAAAAGAAACACGTAGTACTGGCGCCCACCGGCATAGCTGCCATCAACGCCGGCGGGTCAACGCTGCACAGCTTTTTCAAACTGCCGTTCCATCCTCTGCTGCCCGACGACACACGCTACTCAATACGCAATCTCAGAAAGACGATGAAATACACCTCCGAGCGATGCAAGATGTTGCGCGAAGTAGAACTCATCATCATCGACGAAATAAGTATGGTGCGTGCCGACACGATAGATTTCATCGACAAAGTGCTGCGCATCTATTCCCGAAACATGCGCGAGCCATTCGGCGGCAAGCAGCTCCTGCTCGTCGGTGACGTCTACCAGCTTGAGCCTGTCGTCAAAGAAGACGAGCTGCGCATGCTTACCCCTTATTACACGTCAACCTATTTCTTCGGAGCCCACGTATGGCGCCAGATGAGCCTTGTCAGCATAGAGCTGCACAAGGTTTACAGACAGACCGACGCCAAATTCATATCCATACTCGACCATATCCGCTCGGGTACACCGACAGACGCCGACCTGCACGCGCTCAATACCCGCGTGGACACACCGCAAAACGACAGCCGCAACGGTCTTAACATAACTCTGTCCACGCTACGCAACAGGGTTGACTACATCAACGAACAACGTCTGGCCGAAATAGATGGGCGTTCGGCAGTCTTCACAGGCAACATAACGGGAGAGTTTCCAGCATCGAGCCTGCCCACGCCCGTCGAACTCGAACTGAAAGAAGGCGCACAGGTCATTTTCGTGAAAAACGACATCGACCGCCGCTGGGTAAACGGCACACTGGGTGTCGTTGAAAACATCGACGAAGCAGAAGGACTCATCTACGTCGTAACCGAAGACGGTGAAGAGCAGATTGTGCAGCGCGAGCGCTGGAGCAACATGCGCTACCGCTACAATGAAAAAGAAAAGAAAATCGAAGAAGAGGAGATTGGCAGTTACGTGCAGTTCCCACTCAGGCTGGCATGGGCAATAACCGTACACAAAAGCCAGGGCCTGACGTTCCGCCGTGTCAACATCGACTTCACCGGAGGAGTGTTCGCCGGCGGTCAGGCATACGTTGCCCTGTCGCGCTGCACTTCGCTCGAAGGCATCACTCTGGCCACCCCGCTGCGCCACAGCGACATCTTTGTGCGTGATGCCATAAAGCGCTTTGCTGCAGGATACAACGATGACAAAACCATAAAAACAGCTCTGAAAGAGAGTGCCGCCGACAAAGAATATGCCGAGGCCGCACAAGCTTTCGCGCAAGGCGATTTCGACACATGCCTTGACGCCTTTTTCCGTGCCATACATCACCGTTACGACATAGAGAAACCTGCTCCGCGCCGCCTCCTGCGGCGCAAGCTCGGACTGATAAACACGCTGCGCGCCGACAACCGGCAACTCGCCGACGAACTTGACCGCCAGCGCGCTCTGCTGCACCGTCTGGCGGCCGAATATACCCTTATGGGCAAGGAATGTGAGCGCGAACACATGCCTGAAGCCGCCGCCGCAAACTACCGCAAAGCCCTCGAACTGTGGCCCGAAGCCAACGAGCCGCGCGAACGCTTGGAGAAGTTATCACTGTAAACCTGAAGGGATTATCAGGACCTTGTTTCTTATTCATCAATAAAACTGAAATTTTACAGACCGTTTTACTGTAAAAAGCATCTGTTTCTATATTCTTCAAATAACAATTTACAAGAGAACGTCAGGTAAAATCTGTCATTTTAAAAGGTTATCTTTGAGGTTGCCAAAGGTTACCTTTGAGGCCGTTAAAGGTAACCTTTGGCAACCTCAAAGATAACCTTTAATAAATTCATCCGTTTTTTTCGCATTAAAAATCCCGAAAAAAAATGTTATAACAGCAAACGAAGCATCAGAATATAGCTAAACAATATTTTCGCTTTCAAAGATTTATTGTTATTTTTGCAAAAAAACTGTAAGTGGTAACCGGCAAGAAATATGTCGATGACAATCGACCATAAAAACTAAAATTTAAAGAAAGAATGGCGAAGAAAACAAAATCATTCTCACATATAGAGGCACAGGATGCACT
>CALNFG010000016.1 GCA_939792625.1 uncultured Prevotella sp. | reverse complement strand
AAAGAAGTTAGAGAAGTTATCACTCGCTGCGCTCGTTAGAAGTTAAAGCCAAATGCTTTGTTGGATGATAGAAACAGACCGAACATGACTGACAGAACAAATAAGTCTGATAAGCCTAACGAAAACCAACAAGACATTTGACTTTAACTACTTAGCCCGCGCAAGCGGGCGATAACTTCTTTAACTTCTAACGAGCGAAGCGAGTGATAACTTCTCTAACAGTCTTAACTTCTAACGAGCGCAGCGAGTGATAACTACTTAGAATAATATCCCCGTATACGTGCCCTGACGTTCTGCCTGAGACACTCTTCATACAACCACGGCTCGGCACTGTGGAAGTCGCCTACGTTCAGAAATCCCATTATCGGCGAATACTCGCTGCCGCTATATCCGCTGACAATCAGTACGTGGCGCTCAGGCTCAACGGCCACGGTAATGGTGTCGTGCAGCGTGGCCGGCGTGGCATCGGTGCGCCAGTTTACCGGATTGATGCACATGGCACACGGGGCAGCCACTATCGGCTGGATGTAACGCACGTCAGATACCGAGTTGTAACATATCGTGACACCCGTGTCGGTAGAATCCTGCGCTGCGCGGATGTTGTCCGTGGCAAGAGTGTCGTCAGGAGTAACCTTATAACCCAGCACGTATGCCGCCACCATGTTGCGGCACTGTTCCGCCGTCATGCTCTTGAGCAGTTCCACCACAGCCTTGCCGCCCTGACTGAATCCGGCAAGAATGAAGGGGCGTGAAGGGTCGCGCCGCTGCATGAACAGGTCAAAGGCACGCTTAACATCGCCGAACGCCGTCTTGAAACGGTTGTTCACCGTGTCTTCGTTAAGCGTGGCCCACCCTTCTATGGTGATATGCCGGTAATATGGAGAATAGAAATTGTTGCCAGGTCCCATGTAACCGGCTATGCGGCTTATCTCCGTGGCCATGTTGTTACGGTGGCTCTCGTTGTACACGTCGGCATAGTGGCACAGCCGGCCGTCGGCCGTTGTCCAGTCGGTCTCCCACGTCGACACAAGATAAAACACGTCGGCACCACTGCCGTCAGTGTCGTTCTCGCTGACATACCAGAACGTGTCATCAGTATAATCGGGAGCCTCAGGCACATACAGGCCCGTCTCTCCGCCCGGAGCTGAGACTGAATCGCTGCACGCAGGCAGCACTGACATTACAATGAACAATAAACCGCAACACATCATCTTGTGCCACATACGACAAATGCTTGTTTTCATTACTTTCAGCTTTTATGTTATTATGAACGCCGGCCGGCATGTATCCGCCACGCATGCCGGCATGAGCGGCACGCGCAAGTTTTTTTAGCCGACCGCCCCAAAATTACGCAAAAATCTCCGTCCGGCCAAACATCAAGACCGACATTTTGTCACTCTGAAGCACAGCCTCACGCCGCACGGAACGCAGGGCAACAACTCCGGCCGCGCAAAAGGTAAGCTTTCGGGTGCTGAAAGGTAAGCTTTCGCTGACCAAAAGGTAAGCTTTTGCAGCCTAAAACACGGTCTTTTGAAACGCACGACACAATCGCTTGATTATCAACAGCTTACAGACCGCCTGTGATTTACCTGCCCGACGTGTGCCAACCGCATTTAAACACCTCCGCCGGCAGCAGGCCGGTACTGACAAAAAGACAGCCGGCCATATTACATCTGCATAAAAAACGAACACCGGGCGGCATAAAAATCCCGTTTTGTTTTGAAGTTTATCCTTTTTCACTTAACTTTGCAACGAATATAAATAAAAAACATTATTATGCAAAACAAGCTGAAAATAGCAGTGATAGCCTTATGCTACTCGCCAATGGCTTTTGCCCAAAGCGACTCGATAGGGCTGAAGGGTGCCGTCATGAGTGAGTCGGCATTCACATTCACGGAGGCTCAGTTGGGCGAAGATGACGACATGTCGCAAAACGTGTCAATAATCAACTCCAACTCGAACATCTACGCGAGCGAGGTGGGATACCTCTTCTCGCCGATGCGCTTCCGCTACCGCGCTTTCGACCAAAGGTATAACGACATCTACATCAACGGCACCCCGATAAACGACATGGAGTCGGGGCAGTTCAGATACTCGTGGGTGGGCGGTCTCAACCAGCAGACACGCAACATGGAATCGGCTCTGCCATTCGAGAGCAACAACTTCTCCATGCCGGCCATGGGTGGCTCAAACAACTATAACTTCAGGCCCGCCGCCATGCCCGCAGGCCACCGCATAACCCTGAGCGGCGCCAACCGCAACTACACACTGCGCGGCATGTACACCTTCAACTCGGGACTCAACAGCAAGGGCTGGGCCTTTTCGGGCAACGTCACCATCAGACGGGCCAGCGAAGGCTATGTTGAAGGCACGTTCTACAACTCGCTCTCTTACTTCTTAGGCGTGCAGAAAGTGTTCGGCGACGGCGCTCACTCACTCTCGCTCGTCACCTGGGGCAACCCGACAGAACGTGCGTCACAGGGTGCCGGCACGGACGAAATGTACTGGCTGGCCAACGACCGATACTATAACCCCTACTGGGGATACCAGAACGGCAAGAAACGCAACTCGCGCATTGTGCATGACTACTCGCCGACGGCCATGCTGACATGGGACTGGAACATAAACAACGACACAAAACTCACAACGTCGCTGCTCGGCAAATACACGATGTATGAAAGCACAAAACTGAACTACAACAACGCCGACAACCCTCACCCCAGCTACTGGAAGAACATGCCCAGCAGCTATTACGACGTATGGGACGAGACCGACGCCGCCAACCGCACGCCCCAGGCACTGGCCGACTGGAACAGGGCGTATGCTTTCTGGACATCGTCAAAGGCCAACCGGCAGATTAACTGGGACCGTCTGTACTACTCAAACAAACAGGCTGACGCCCAGGGTCAGGACGCTATCTATTACATACAGGCCAAACACAACGACGCACTGACCATCACGCTGGCCTCAACGCTGAACAAGCAGCTCAACAAGGACATGAAATGGAACATCGGCATCATAGGAGCTTCGAACAAGGGCATGCACTACCAGACAATGGAAGACCTGCTCGGAGCATCTACCTACCACAACATCAACACATACGCCCTGGGCACATACGACCGCAACTCTGACGAGATACAGTATGACCTCAACAACCGCAATGCGATAGTAAGGGAGGGCGACCGCTTCGGCTATGACTATGACCTGCTGGTTAACAACTCAAAACTGTGGTCAAGCTTCAGCCACGACTACGGCATACTGCACTACACCGTGGCCGGAAAGATAGGCTATACGTGGATGCAACGTGACGGAAAGATGCGTAACGGACTGGCTCCCAACAACTCTTACGGCAAGAGCAAGACTGCAAACTTCCTCGACGGCGGCGTGAAACTGGGCACAAGCTGGAATCTCGGACGCGGCAACACGCTCACGCTGGGCGCCGGATACGAGTGGCGCGCACCGCAGGCACGCACGGCATTCGCCTCGCCTGAGATAAACAACGACTTCGTAACCAATCTCAAAAACGAAAAAGTGTTCAGCGCCGAACTGGGCTACCAGCTCCAGACATCGTGGCTGCACGCCAACATCAACGCATATTACAGCTATCTGACCGATGTGACCGACTGGCAGAACTATTACTTCGACGACATCAACTCGTTCTCTTACGTTTCGCTCACCAACATCAAGAAAGAGTATTACGGCGTGGAGGCCGGCCTGCGCTTCAAGGTTACAAGCTCGTTTGACATCAACCTTATCGGACAGATAAGCGAGGCAAAGATAAAGAACAACTCAAACGTGCGCTACATGAACTCAACAAGCGCACAATATACAGACGAAATAGTATACAACAAGGGCATGCGCGACGCCGGCACACCGCTCACCGCAGCCAGTCTCGGACTGAGCTACCACAGCGGCGGATGGTACATCGACCTCAACTGCAATTACTACGACCGCATCTACCTTTCTTACTCACCGAGCTACCGTTACGAAAGTACACTCAACACAAGGCAGAACGTGACAGGGGGCATATACGATAACGACGGCAACGTACTGGCATCAGCCGTAGAACAGGCAAAGGGACACGGTGGCTTCATGGTCGACGCTTCGATAGGCCGCAGCATTTATCTGAAACGCGGCTCGCTGTCAATCAATCTCATGATAACCAACCTGCTGAACAACCAGAACTTATGCACGGGCGGATACGAGCAGAGCCGAAGCGACTACACCAACTCCGGAAACATACGCGCTTACCGCTTCTCGAGAAACCCGATGAGATTCTATGCCTACGGCACAAACGGCATGCTTAACATCACTTACAAATTCTAAACATCACAAGCAATGAAAAGTATAAAGTACATCAGACTGATCCTGGCCACAGTATTAATGGCTGTGACGGCCACATCGTGCATGGATGATGACTGGAGCGACCCTACGGGCGACATAAGTCCTTACGGCAACAATGACCTGCAGGAAACCAACGTCGTGACCATTGCCGAACTGAAGGACAAGTACTCATACGCACTGACCGAGCAAACTGACACCGCACGCATAAACGAAGACATACAGATAAAAGTGCGCGTGACCGGTAATGACATCGGCGGAAACATCTATAACCAGATAGCCGTTGACGACGGTACGGGCGGCATACTGATATGTATAGCGCAGGGAGGTCTCTGGGGCTATCTGCCCGTCGGACAGGAGATACTCGTAAGCCTGAAAGACCTCTACATAGGAACGTACGGCAACCAGCCGCAAATAGGCACGCCGTACACCAGCAGCAGCGGATACACGTCGCCGAGCCGCATGAACCGCACACTGTGGCAGGAGCATTTCAAGATACTCGGGGCTGCGGACGCATCGATGGTTGACACACTCGTGTTCGACATGGACAAGCTGAACGACGACCGGTACATGCAGGAGAACTGCGGACGCCTGATGACCGTGCGCGGCGTAACCCTGCCGCAGGCCAACGGAAAAAGAACCTTCGCGCCCGAAAACGAGGCATCATCGGGCAACGCCGTCAACCGCTCGGTGAACAACAGCACGCGTCTCGTGGTACGCACAAGCACATACGCAGACTTTGCAGGCACGGTGATGCCCGAAGGAAAGGTAGACATCGTGGGCATATTCACACGCTACCGTGACACCTGGCAGATACTGATGCGTCAGGACTCGGACTTCAAACAAGCAGAATAAACAACAGTTTCACTTAAATAAAAGAAAAAATTTCATTATGAAAAAAACATTATATTCATTGCTCGCCATCACCCTGACGGCGTTCACATTGACAAGTTGCGAAGACGTTCCGGCACCGTATGACGACCCGAACGACAACCCCATTGACGAGCCGGAAGTGATAGAGCCGGCCGGCGACGGCACATTGGCCAACCCGTTTAACGTGGCCGCAACCATAGCAGAAGCCGAGAAGCTGGCTTCGGGAGAAGAAACCACGGAAGAAATATATATAAAAGGCGTGGTTACTAACATAACGGAGAACTATGACGGAGGCTACGGCAACGCCACTTACTACATATCTGACGACGAAGACGGCACAAACCAGTTCTACATCTACCGCAGCAAATATTTCGGCAACACCAACTATTCATCGGGCCCGATGATAGAATACGGCGACACGGTGGTGGTTTGCGGCAGAATAACCAACTATAACGGAACTCTCGAAACTGTGCAGAACGGCAGTTATCTGTACTCTATTAACGGAGAAACAAACACTCCGGGCGGAGGCGACGAGCCTTCGACAGGCGGCCAGCCGGAAGGCGACGGAACACTGGAGAATCCGTTTAACTGCGTAGCAGCCAACCAGTTTGCCTCTTCACTCGCAGCCGATGAAGTATCTGAAAACGATGTCTACATCAAAGGTATTGTAGTTTCGATAAGGGAACAGTTCGGAACACAGTACGGCAATGCCACATACTACATCTCTGACGACGGTACGGCCGACAACCAGTTCTATGTGTTCCGCTCGCTTTACCTCAATAACGAAAAATATACATCCGGCGACCTGCTGAGCGTGGGCGATGAAGTGGTAGTGTGCGGAAAGGTGACCAATTACTACGGAAACACTCCCGAAACAGTACAGGGTGAAAGCTATCTGTACTCATGGACAAAGAACAGCAACCCCGGCGGCGGTGACGAACCCGGCGGCGGCGACACAGGCAACAGCATTACCGTAGACGTTAACTCGTTCGGACTTGATAATCAGACCGTTCTGTCAACACTTACGCTCGACGACGGTACAACTCTCAGCTTTGATGCTGGCGACAACCGCAACGGTCCGACATACTACACAACAGGCACAGGCTCGATAAGAATGTACCCGAACAACACCATGACCGTCAGCTCCGACAAGACAATAGAGAGCATAGTGCTGAACTTTGACAATTATAACGGCACAATATACAACGCTTCAGGCGACATCGCATGCTCGGCCGGCTCAATATCTGTAAGCGGAGAGACGGCAACAATAAGTGGCGTGGGCGGCAACGGCGTGACAATAACCAACACAAGCGGCACCACGGGAGCTGCATCACAGATAAGAATGACATCGTTCACCATAACTTATGCCGAATAATCTGACGGCGATTATTACAGAAACGATAAACATCTGATAATCAGACATTTGACCAAAGGCGGCTTTTGGATTTCCAAAAGACCGCCTTTTACGTTGCAAAAGCTTACCTTTTGGTCGGTAAAAGCTTACCTTTTACAAAGCAAAAGCTTATCTTTTGGAAAACGGCTGCACTGAAGCCGTTTCTCAGACGGGCACAAGGCGAAAAACAGCAGATAAAAACCGGCCTGAAAGAAAAACACGCATGTAAATTTGGATATTACGGAAAAAACATGTAACTTTGCACCCCAAAAGCATAAAACTGCGATTATATCAATTAACATTCAACTATAACATTAAAATGAAAAAAGGTATCCATCCAGAAAACTATCGCCCCGTCGTATTCAAGGATATGTCCAACGGCGATATGTTCCTTACACGTTCTACATGCAAGACTACAGAGACAGTAGAATTTGAAGGTGAAACTTACCCAGTGGTAAAAGTCGAAATCTCAAGCACTTCGCATCCGTTCTACACGGGCAAGAGCAAGCTCGTTGACTCTGCAGGCCGCGTAGACAAGTTCATGAGCCGTTACGGTAAGGCACGTAAATAACATAAAGACTTCAATTTTCATAAATCATAAAATGCGTTTGGACGTAGTCGCATATACGTCCGGACGCATTTTTTATTCAAACCCGCCTCATATCATCTTAAAACTAACATGACAATAAAAAAATATCTACTGCTTTTGCCCGCTCTGCTCATGGCCTTCTCGTTTGCCGCATGCAGCGACGACGATGACAACAACTCACAGGCAGGCAACGGCGAAAACACAAACAGGAACATCGTGACCGATGAGCCGGCCGTGGCACGGCTGGAATTTCCGCGTCTGAAGGACGGCAATAACGTTGTCATAGTCTACCGCACTGACGACAACCGTTCGTATGACAGCGACCGCGTGAACTACTCGGTGGAGTGGGACTGCGACAAGAAGTCGCAACGCTGGTCGTGCTACCAGATGCACGAAGGCTACAACGGCAGTTACAGCAGGGTGGCCGACGGATACATGAACGACACTTCCCTGCCGCAGGACAGCTACTGGAGCGAAGACTATTACTACGGCTCGGGCTACGAACACGGACACATCTGCCCCAACGCAGATAGAAAATACTCGCACGATGCCAACTACCAGACGTTCTACCTGACAAACATGCAGCCGCAATATCATAAATTCAACGGCTACACCAGCAGCGGGGCCGACCGCGGCGAGGGACTTTGGGTAAGAATGGAAAACCAGATAAGGACGTGGACTCCACGCGCAAAGACGGACACTCTCTATGTATGCAAGGGCGGAACAATAGACAATGAGGAACAGATTATAGAGCGGATAAGGGGCAGACTGATAGTGCCGAAATACTTCTTCATGGCCTGTCTGATGAAAAACGACATGGGTTACAGGGCCATAGGCTTCTGGGCCGAACAGAAATCCAACGACTGGCGTGACGACGACCCTCTGTCAATGTACACCGTAACAATAGACAGACTGGAGGAACTGACGGGCATCGACTTCTTCTGCAATCTGCCCGACGACATCGAGAACTCCGTGGAAAGCAAGGTTGCACTGAAAGCCTGGGGACTAGACTGATGACATAACGGCGATGCACAACAAGCCAACCGCAAAAACGGGAAGTAACATCCGTCACACAGATTGCATGTCGTGCATCGCCGCTTATGCGTCAAAGAATATGCGGCAAATTCCCGACGTTGTTCTTAATCTCATCGTCTGACACCGAATAATCCATCAGGTCACCGTTGAGATACTGCTCGTAGGCCGTCATGTCAATAAGACCGTGGCCGCTGAGATTGAAAAGAATAACTTTGCCGCGGCCGTTCTCTCTGCACTTAACCGCCTCGCGGACAGTGGCAGCAATGGCGTGACAGCTCTCAGGAGCAGGCACTATACCCTCGGTACGGGCAAAAAGCAGACCGGCACGGAACGACTCAAGCTGAGGTATGTCAACGGCACGCATCATACCGTCCTTGATCAACTGCGACACAATAACACCGGCACCGTGATAACGCAGTCCGCCGGCATGAATGTTGGCAGGCTTGAAGCCGTGGCCGAGAGTGAACATTGGCAACAGAGGAGTGTAACCGGCCTTATCGCCAAAGTCATACTGAAACACGCCGCGCGTCAGTTTCGGACAGCTTGACGGCTCAGCCGCCACATATTCAGTCTTGGCTCCGTCTTTTATGTTATGCCGCATGAAAGGAAACGCTATGCCGCCGAAATTAGACCCTCCGCCGAAACATGCAATTACAGTGTCGGGATATTCGCCGGCCATTTCCATCTGCTTTTCTGCCTCAAGCCCAATCACCGTCTGGTGCAAAGAGACATGGTTAAGCACCGAGCCAAGTGTGTATTTGCAATGAGGCGTGGTGGTAGCCAGTTCGATGGCTTCTGATATGGCCGTACCGAGAGACCCCGTGTGCATCGGATCGCGCGTGATAATATCCTTGCCGGCACGTGTCGACATTGACGGCGAGCCTGTAACCTGTGCCCCGAACGTACGCATCAGAATACTGCGGTAAGGCTTCTGCTCCATGCTTATCTTAACCTGATAGACGGCGGCTTCAAGACCGAACACCCTGGCTGCATAACTCAGGGCCGCCCCCCACTGGCCTGCACCCGTCTCGGTGGTGACATTTGTTGTTCCTTCATGCTTACAGTAATAACACTGGGCAAGAGCAGAATTGATTTTATGACTGCCCAACGGATTGGTACTTTCATTCTTAAAATAAATATGTGCAGGAGTGTCGAGAGCCTTTTCAAGTGCGTAAGCGCGCACCAAAGGCGTGGCACGGTAATAGCGGTACATGTCGACAACCTCTTCAGGTATATCTATCCAGGCGTTGGTCTGGTCAAATTCCTGCCGGCTACATTCCTCACTGAATATCGGAAAAAGGTCTTCCGGCCTCAGCGGTTGCTTCGTAGCCGGATTCAACGGAGGAAGAGGCTTTACGCCCATGTCCGCCTGTATGTTATACCATTGTGTCGGAATTTGATTATCCTGCAAAACAAACTTCTTTAATTTTTCCATAAGCAAAAACTTTAAATTACCACTTTGTTACTTTTATTCATAATCAATTGCAAAAATAAAACATTACAACCAAACAAACAAAAATATTTTAATATTTATCCGTTTTTAAATAACATTTTGAAAGCACATACCGCTATAATGCCTTTCACTTTACCGTTTTTGATACATAAAGACGATACACAGAGAGCAATACGAATGTTTCTATGTGCCCGACAGCTATGCCCGGCAACATTAAAGGCTGCAAAAGAATGAAAAGACAACAAAAAGACTTACCTTTGCATCATGCTTATAATAACGACAGTACTAGCATATTTCGGCGTGCTTTTCATGCTCAGCAGGCTTACATCGGCAAAAGCCACAAACGAAACGTTCTTCAGAGCTGACCGCAAGTCACCCTGGCCGATGGTGGCTTTCGGTATGATCGGAGCCTCGGTGTCGGGTGTCAGCTTTGTTTCCGTACCCGGAATGATTGCCCGCACGGATATGACATACATACAGACGTGCCTCGGCTTCATTCTCGGATACTTCATCGTGGCTTTCGTTCTGTTGCCTGTTTATTACAGAATGAATCTCACCACGATATACACTTATCTGGAAAGGCGCATAGGCAGACGGGCCTACAAGACGGGAGCGGCATTCTTCCTCCTGTCCGACCTTACGGGGGCGGCGGTCAAATTTTATGTTGTGTGCATCATAATGCAGCACTACGTGTTAGACGGATACGGGATACCGTTCGTCGTAACCGTTCCTGCACTGATGCTACTGATATGGCTCTACACCCACAAAGGTGGCATAAAGACGCTGGTGTGGACAGACTCGTTCCAGACGCTGTGCATGCTCGGGGCACTGATACTTATAATAATAAATGTGGCCGGAGAGCTTGACATGAACATGTCTGAAGCAATAAAGGCTGTGGCGGCCGACGGACACAGCCGGATATTTGAGTTCGGCGACTGGATGTCGCCGCAGAATTTCTGGAAACAGTTTATCAGCGGAGCGTTCATCGTTGTGGTAATGACAGGACTGAATCAAAACATGATGCAGAAAAACCTCACATGCAAGACTCTGGCTGAAGCCCGCAAGGACGTCTGTTCGTATGGTTTCGCCTTCGTGCCGGTCAATCTGCTGCTGCTCAGTCTCGGCGTAATGCTAACCATGCTGGCACAGAAAGAAGGCTCGCCGCTGCCCGCCAATCCCGACGACCTGTTGCCAATGTTCGCCGCCACAGGGCGTCTTGGCGACACCGTAACCGTATTGTTCATCATAGGAGTTGTGGCAGCATCGGCCAGTACGGTAGACTCATCGCTGACAGCACTCACCACAAGCTACTGCGTCGACATACGCGAGCGGGCCGGCGACGAACGCCTGCGCAGACGCACACATGTCGGAATGACAGCGGTATTCGTCGTATTCATCCTCGCTTTCCGCACAATAAACTCCACAAGCGTGATTGATGCCGTCTACATACTTTGCTCTTACACTTACGGGCCTCTGCTCGGGCTGTTTGCCTTTGGTCTGCTGACAAAAAGAAAGACTGACGACCGTGCCGTGCCCTACATAGCGATGGCTTCGCCGCTGGCATGTCTCGCGCTCGACATGGCGGCCTCACGCTTGCTTGGATACAAGTTCGGCTACGAACTTCTGCTGCTTAACGGACTTCTTACTTTTACAGGATTACTGATAAAAGTAAAAAAGTGACAAAGCAAGAAGGTGAGAAAACAAGATTGACTGTTCTGTTGACGTCTTGTTCTCTCACCTTCTTGCTTTGTCATCTTCTCACCGTTCACACAAGGCCTTGTTCTCTGAGATATCTGTCGGCCTCGATGCCTGCACGACATCCGCTGGCCGCAGCCGTTATTGCCTGGCGGTAATGAGGATCGGCCACATCGCCTGCGGCAAACACTCCGGGTACTTTTGTCTTGGGCGAATCTCCCAAAGTCTTGATGTATCCAGTCTCGTCAGTGTCGAGCCACTCCTTGAACACGTCGCTGTTGGGCTTGTGTCCGATGGCGAGGAAGAAGCCGTCGATGGGCAGGTCATACTTCTCTTCATCAGGCTCACCTTTGCGTTTCACAAGATGCGCACCTTCAACGCCGTTCTCGCCATAAAGTCCGAGCGTGTTATGTTCAAACAGAATCTCTATGTTCTCAGCCTCCTTGACACGCTTCTGCATAACTTCCGAAGCACGCAGGAAAGGCTTGCGCACAATCATGTACACCTTCTTGGCCAGCCCTGCAAGATAGAGAGCTTCCTCACATGCCGTGTCGCCGCCGCCCACAACAGCAACTGTTTTCTTACGGTAGAAGAAACCGTCGCATGTCGCGCAGGCCGAAACGCCCTCACCCTTGTATTTTTCTTCATCAGCCAGGCCGAGATATTTGGCAGAGGCTCCTGTGGCAATGATCACAGTATCGGCCTCGACAACATGTCCCTCGTCGGTGGTCAGCGTGTAAGGAGCTTTGCTGAGGTCAGCCTTGACTATCACTCCGTCACGTAAATCCGTACCGAAACGCTCGGCCTGTGCGCGGAAGTCAGCCATCATCTGGTTGCCGTCAACACCCTCGGGATAACCCGGAAAATTCTCAACCACGGTTGTCTGTGTGAGCTGTCCGCCGGTCTGCAGACCGCAATACACCACGGGGCTGAGATTGGCACGTGCCGCATAGATGGCCGCCGTGTATCCGGCAGGCCCGCTGCCCACGATGAGGCAGCGCACTCTTTCTATATTTTCCATAATGATAAAAGGCATGACGCCCGTTGTGCCACACGTTTACATGGAGGCACAACGGGCATTTACTCATTTCAAAAGTTCTACAATCTGCTTCTCGATGTTCTCAATCTTCTCAGTAGGCTCGAAGCGTGCCACCACTACACCGTTCTTGTCAATGAGGAACTTGGTGAAGTTCCACTTAATGTCCGGTTTGCTCTTGTATTCGGGGTCTTCCTTCGACAGCATGTCGTCGAGAATGTGTGCAAGCGGATGACTCTCGTCCCAACCGGCAAATCCTTTCTGGCTTGTGAGGAATTTGTAAAGCGGATCGGCGTCGTCACCGTTGACCTTGATTTTCTTAAAGCGCGGGAACTCCGTGCCGTATGTCAGCTTGCAGAACTCGTGTATCGACTCGTCAGTGCCGGGAGCCTGCTGTCCGAACTGGTTGCACGGGAAGTCCAATATTGTGAATCCTTCTCCGTGGTGCTTCTCATAAAGCTTCTCAAGCTCCTCATACTGAGGAGTGAATCCGCACTTCGTAGCCGTATTGACTATCAAAAGCACCTCGTTGGCATACTCTTTCAACGACACGTCCTTGCCTTTCCTGTCTTTGACAGAAAAATCATAAACTGTTTTCATTTTACCTGTTTTTATTGACTGTTGTTATGTATGGCTTTCGGGTGTGCGCCGGCGAGCCTCGGGGAGCGGCCCTGAGGCGGCTTAATGAGCAAAACCTTACAGCCGTTGTGTTATTATCTTAGTGTTTTGCAAAGATACGTAAAATACGTTTCAATACAAAATATATGGTATATTTATTTTCATCTTTTAACCCTCCCGCACCCATATCCGCAACAGTTTGCAGACGGCTTTTCAGACATTTGATAAAGCATTGATTTTCAACGCATTGTAAAAGCTTACCTTTCAGGCCGCAAAAGCTTACCTTTCAGGCTGCAAAAGCTTATCTTTTGGAAAGCAAAAGCTTATCTTCCGCAAAACAGCCGCCGACGGCTCATCCGGCAGGTGACTTACCCGCATAGGGAAATCCCTATCCAATAATATGGTTTACTGCTTGCACAAACGGGACGAAAACGTTATCTTTGCCGACAGAAGCAGTGATTAAGGACATTATAACATACATCAGCCCGTCCTTCAGTCTGCAGGATTTTAACGATAACAACAAACTAAAACCTATACGACAATGAAAAGATTTACAACACTGACGGCATTGCTGGCCGCCGCACTGATGACATTCACTTTCATCGGATGCACTGAAGACGACGACATTGCGGACACTCTTTGGGGAGTGTGGGAAGGCGACATGCACGTGTGGAGCGAATGGGACGGCGAAGTTTACACCGCCTACGAGACAGAAATAGGATTCGACCGCGACCCGTACACGTATGCCTCGGGCACGGGATACTGGGTTGACTATTACAGCGGGGCACCCTGGGACTACTTCGCAAGCCACATAACATGGACCGTGAGCGACGGAACAATACGCATTTACTCTGAAGAAGACAACACGTATTTTTACATTTACAATTACTCTCTGTCAGACAATTACTTCACGGGGACTATCGAAAGCGAATGGGGAGACCCTATGGACTTCCGCCTGCGCAAAACATTCTCACCCGACTGGATAGGCTCTGACTGGGGCTGGGGATACAGCGATGACTGGTATTGGGACTTTAATTATTCATCGCCCAACCGCTCTGACAAGCAGACACGCCTGAAAGATGCCTCTGAAATCAAACCCGTAAGGCACATCGGAGCTAAACCGGAGTACGCCGAGTAACAAGTCTTACAGAACACTCACACTGCCGCACAACGGCACAAACAGGCCGGGAGGAAGCAAATAAAGGTATAATAAACGCACTTTTATTTTGCATTCCTCTCGGCTTGCACTATCTTTACATAACATAGGCGGCGCCTCGGAAATGAAAATAAAAGTGCGTTTCCGGCACTTTTATTTTGCATTCCTCTCGGCTTGCACTATCTTTGCACAGCGAAACAACACATTAATTATATGAAGATAGGTATCATTGTCGCAATGGACAAAGAACTTGTGCATCTCAAAGCACTATTAGACGACTCCACGGTTGAACGCCGACACAACAGCGACTTTATAATCGGAAACATCGAAGGAAAAGAAATCATACTGCAGAAATGTGGTATAGGAAAGGTCAACTCCGCCGTAGGAACGGTTGAAATGATAGACAACTATGCGCCGGACATAATCATTTCCACGGGAGTGGCCGGCGGAGCAGACGACAGGATGAACGTTACCGACGTCATAGTCGGCACAGAATACTGTTATCACGATGCCTACTGTGGCGACGAATGTCGTTACGGACAGATAATGGGAATGCCCGCAACGTTTCACGCTCCCCAAGAACTGGTCGGCAAGGCGCTGGCCTGCGGCGGAGAAACTCCCGTACACGCCGGCCTGATAGCAAGCGGCGAATGGTTTGTCAACACGCAAAACAAGATGCGGGCCATACTCGCACGACTTCCCAAAGCCGTAGCCGTAGACATGGAGAGCTGCTCCATAGCGCAGGTATGCCACATATACGGCGTGCCATTCATCAGTTTCCGCGTCATCAGCGACCTTCCTCTGAAAGACAACAAGGCGTCACAATACTACGACTTCTGGGCACGTCTGGCCGAAGGCTCGTTCAACGTGACAAAAAGATTCATCAACTCATTATAACACAAACAAGGGGCCACGATACGCAGGCCCATAACTTACACCGCAATGAAAAAGATTCCCAGCTTCACAATCAACCACGAGCGCCTGCTGCGCGGCATATATGTGTCGCGCAAAGACGAGGTGGGCGGCAGTGTGGTAACCACTTTCGACATACGCATGAAAGAGCCTAACCGCGAGCCGGCACTGCACCCGGGCGCCCTGCACACCATCGAACATCTGGCCGCAACCTATCTGCGCAACGACCCGGAATGGGCCGACAGCATAGTATATTGGGGACCGATGGGATGTCTTACGGGCAACTATCTGCTGATGAAAGGCGACCTTGAGCCGCGAGACATCATTGACCTTATGCGCCGCACGTTCGGGTTTATTGCCGGATTTGAGGGCGAAGTGCCCGGCGCAGCGCCAAAAGACTGCGGCAACTACCTGCTGCACGACCTGCCCATGGCACGCCTCGAAGCACGCAAATACCTTACGGAGGTACTGCTGAACATCAGCGATGACAACATGGTTTATCCCGAATGACCGTACAGCAGAGACATTGACCGCCGTCACCGGCTGCAAACATACTACACGGCAAGGTGACGGCGGAACAATAACGTCTGAACAAATCCCCTTACGAACATGTATGCCACGAACGCCGCCCACAGGCCGTGGTTGGCCAAAGTGCCGCGCAAAGCATAATAAAGAGAGAAAAACGCAACGGCAGCAAAGAACATCGACACGAGCATTCCGCGTGTCATTGTGCAGCCGATGAACACCCCGTCCCACACAAAAGCCGCCATTCCAGCCAGCGGAATGGCCAAAGCCCAATAATAATAGTCATGAGACGCAGCCACGACATGCGGCTCGTCGGTGAGCAGCGACAGGAAAGCGTCGCCACCAAAACCGTAAACAAGAGTGAAGCCGGCGGCCATGCCCAGTCCCCAACGGAACAGATGGCGCACGGTGTCGGCAAGTGCGGCGCCGTTGCGCGCCCCGTAATAGCGCCCGCTGATGGCCTCGCCTGCATAGGCAAAGCCGTCCATGACATAAGAGAACAGCAGATAAAACTGCATGAGCAGAGTGTTGACGGCAAGCACCACCTCACCCTGACGCGAGCCGGCAGATGTGAAAAACAGCATGACGGCCACCATGCAGAGCGTGCGCAGAAAGATGTCGCGGTTAACCTTAAAGAAATGTGCCATGGCCTCACGCAGCCACACGCCCTTCCACGAGAAATGAACGCGCAGACGGCCGTAGCCTGCCGCACCTGCGACAAGAGCCATCAAGAAACCGCTGTACTGTGCAGTTAATGTGCCGAAGGCCACTCCCTCAACTTTCATTCCGAAACCGAACACCAGCGTAGTGCTTGCCGCTATGTTGACAACATTCTGCACTATGGCCACAGCCATGGGTATGCGCGAGTTCTGCATGCCGATGAACCACCCCGTAAGGCTGAACAGTCCGAGCATGGCGGGCGCTCCCCAGATAAGTATATCAAAGTATGTGGAGGCCAGGCGGGCCACGTCTGCCGTAGGCTTCATCACAGCGAGAGCGGCCTCGCGCAGAGGAATCTGCATCGCCACAAGTGCCAGGGCTATGGCAAAGGCTATGCCCACGGAGCGCACAAACATGCGCGTAACCTCGGCAAGGTCGCGCCGCCCGAGTGCCTGCGATGTCATTCCGCTTGTGCCCATACGCAGAAATCCGAAAATCCAGTAAATCACATTGAACGTCATACCGCCCACGGCGATGGCTCCTATGTATGCCGCCGCACCGAGATGGCCCACTATGGCCACATCGACCAGTCCCAGCAGAGGCACCGTGATGTTGCTCACTATCGACGGCACGGCAATCTTCAATATCTGTCTGTTACGCTTGTCCATATCTTTTCCGCGTGCAAAGGTAACGATATTTTTCATAAAGAGCCACGCCGCTGACAAAAAGAAAACGCACCGCCACGCCCCGGGCACACCTGCGTACGGCGTTTGTCTCTTTTAACGATATTTAGCACCACCGAGTCACCGATATGTTAATTAACGTGTGTTAAAACGCGATTGCCGGGGCAGCGGACGATACTTGGCGCAGAAATGTGCGAAAATTCGGGCTTCACATAAAGTCTTTATTATCAACCGTTTACGCCGACAGGCGTAATTTCCGTCAGGAAAACAACGGTAAAAAAGCCGTTTTCCGGGCATCAAAAGACCGTCTCCCGGCATGCAAACGCTTACCTTTGGCTATGCCAAAGACCGTCTTTAACCTTACAAACGCTTACCTTTGGCAAAATGTCGGGGTAACGATGCCCCACAGACCGGCAGTAAAGCGTCCGCCGGAAGTCGGTTTGCAAAAAGCCGCGTGTTAAAAAACAAACTGTCAACTGTTAAACTTTACATTCATAAGGCGTTACGTTCACTGTGCCTCACGGGTATCGCGCTGTCGCTTATTCATTTTCATGACATTTTCGGATTTTAGATGAACGGCACACTTACGTATATTCATTTTTATTTTATACCTTTGCATTTCGGTAAAAAAAGCAATCTATGACTGACACGAAAGGCGACCTTACGCAAGGTCCCATAACACGCACACTGCTCAGATTCACCCTGCCCATGATAGCCGGCTCGATGCTTCAGCAGTGTTACAACATAGCCGACACGCTCATCGTGGGGCGTTTCGTCGGTCCTGAAGCCCTCGCCGCCGTAGGCTCGGCTTATACTCTGATGGTCTTTATCACGTCCGTGCTGCTCGGTCTGTCGATGGGCAGCGGGACGGTGTTTTCGCTGAAGTTCGGCGAAGGCGACCTCAACGGCATGCGCCGCAGCATTGGCGCGGCAATGATAATAGTCGGAGCGGCCACAGCTGTACTTACTGCTGCGTCGTTTCTGTTTATCGACGATATTCTTGTTCTGCTGCAGGTGCCCCACGACGTCTATGCTCCCATGCGCTCATACCTGTGGATTATCTTCTTCGGCATAGTGTTCACGTTTCTTTACAACTTCTATGCCTCGCTGCTCAGAGCCGTCGGCGACTCGGTCACTCCGCTATGGTTTCTGGCTGTGTCGGCCGTACTAAACATCGCGCTCGACCTTGTTTTCATCCTCACCCTCGGCTGGGGAGTTGAGGGAGCGGCCTGGGCCACGGTCATATCGCAGGCCGTATCGGGCGCGGGCCTGATGGTTTACACGCTGAAAGCACGTCCGGAACTGCGCCTGCGGCGTGAAGACGTCAGCCCGGGCAGGGCCATGCTGAGAGAAATCGCATCATTCTCGACACTCACCTGTGTGCAGCAGTCAGTCATGAACTTCGGTATTCTCATGGTGCAGGGGCTGGTCAACAGTTTCGGCATGCACACCATGGCTGCGTTCGCCGCCGCCGTAAAGGTGGATTCGTTTGCCTACATGCCGGTGCAGGAGTTCGGCAACGCCTTCTCCACGTTCATAGCCCAGAACTTCGGCAGCGGCCGCCTTGACCGCATACGGGGCGGGGTGAGAAGTGCCGTGGCCGTGGCTGCGGTGTTCTCGGTGGCTGTATCGGCCTGCGTGTTCGTCTTCGCCGAAGAGCTTATGGGCATCTTCGTCGATGCCGGCCAGACCGAGATTATATCCATCGGCGCCGACTATCTGCGCATAGAGGGTGCCTTCTATGCGGGCATAGGCCTGCTGTTCCTCCTCTACGGATATTACCGCGCCGTGCGCATGCCGGCCATGTCGGTGGTGCTTACGGTGCTTTCGCTGGGTCTGCGCGTGATTCTGGCTTACAGTTTGTCGGCAGTGCCGTCCGTGGGTGTTGACGGAATATGGTGGTCGGTGCCTATCGGTTGGTTTGTGGCCGATGCCGTGGGCGTGGCTTATTACTTCAGACTGATGCGCAGGAACACCGCCGGTGCAAGTCATACAGGCAGAGAGTAATAGTTAAAAAAAGTAATAATAAAGACTCTATGGTCACATTTCGCCGGTGTTATCCGTATATATTACGGACATTAACGTAAAATAACGACATCCGGACAACAACTTTTGTCAAAACACATAACAATGAAAACCATCAGAATTATATTCGTTTTGCTGGCCGCAGTCATGCAGATGCAGGTCGCGGCAGCCGTCGGCGACGGCTTCGTGGTAAAGGGATGCGTGGCCGACTCGACAACTTCAGCCGGCGAGCCATACGCCACGATAAGCGTCGCCAAAGCCGACGCTCCTGCCAAACCGGTAAAAATGGGCGTAACAGACAAGAACGGGCGCTTCAGCCTGAACGTGAGCGGCAACGGCCGCTTTGTGCTTACGGCCAGCTCGATGGGGCGCAACAACGTGGTGAAAGAATTTTCGGCCGACACAGGCAAAGGCACGGTAGACCTCGGCACGCTGTACATGAGCGACGCCGACAACCTGCTGAAAGGCGTGGAAGTGGTGGCGCAGAAGCCGCTGGTGAAGGCCGACATCGACAAAATAGAATACGACATGGAGAGCGACCCCGACTCTAAGGCCAACTCTCTGCTCGAAATGCTGCGCAAGGTTCCTCTGGTTACGGTCGACGGACAGGACAATATCCAGGTGAACGGCAGCTCGTCTTTCAAGGTGTACGTCAACGGCAAGCCCAACAACATGATGTCAAACAACCCCTCGGAAGTACTGAAGAGCATGCCCGCCAACACCATAAAGAAGATTGAGGTGATAACCAATCCCGGACCGAAGTACGACGCCGAGGGCGTCGGCGGCATACTGAACATCATCACCGTGGGCTCCGGCTTCGAGGGATACACGGCCACCATCAGTGCCAACGGCCGCAACACGGGCGGCGGAGGCGGAATGTTTGCCACGGTGAAGAGCGGCAAACTGACAGTCAGCGCACGCTATAATTACAACTACAACTCGCAGCCGCGCGGCTATTCGGACAACAGCATAACCACCACCGGCGACGAGCCGGCATCGACATCGGCCGACATGACTCAGAAGGGAAGCAGCAAGAACAGCTCGGGGTTTCATTCGGGAAGCATCGAAGCCAGCTACGAGATTGACTCGCTCAATCTCGTTTCGGCATCATTCGGCCTGTGGGGTGGCAAATTCAAGTCTGAAAACATATCGTCAACTCTTGGCACCGCTCCAGCCGGCGGCAACACGCTGTACTCCTACTCCACGCTTGGCAATTCATCAAATCCGTGGTACTCGATAGACGGAAGCATAGACTACCAGCATACTTTCAAGACAAAAGACAGGATGCTGACCCTCTCTTATAAAATAAACACAAACCCTGACAAGACCGATTCGTACACGGACTACACAGAAACGGATGCCGGCGACGAGTGGCAAGACTTTATCAGCCGTCTGGAAAACCAGCATAACAATGGCGACAGGAATAACACCGAGCATACGTTTCAGGCCGACTTCACCACCACGATAGGCAAAATTCACACCATAGAGACCGGCGCTAAGTACATATTGCGCAAAAACTCGGCCGACGATGACCGCTACGTAAGGCCCGCGGGAAGCACAGGCGACTATACCTTTGACGAAGACCACAGCTCGCACTACCGCCACGAGAACGACATAATAGCGGCCTACGCAGGCTACGGACTTAAACTGAAAAAACTTTCGGGACGGCTCGGCTTGCGCTACGAGCATACCATACAGGACGTAAGATACCTGCTGGGCCGCGGCGAAGACTTCAGAAAACATTTCAACGACTTTGTGCCTTCGGCCTCGATAGGTTACAGTCTGACCGACACGCAGAACTTCCGTCTGGGCTACAACATGCGCATCTACCGCCCCGGAATATGGTATCTGAACCCATATCTCGACGACTCCGACCCCACGTTGATAAGTCAGGGCAATCCAAACCTCGACAGCGAGAAGAGCCACTCGTTCTCACTCGGCTACAACAACTTTACGAGTAAGTTCTCGCTGAACGTGTCGATGCGTTACCGCTTCACAAACAACAGCATCGACAGCTACACCTCCCTCATGGCCGACAACGACATAGCAGGCCTGCAAAACCCTACGGGCAAGAACGTGCTGTACACCACTTACCGCAACATGGGCCGCTCGCGGCTTGTGTCGATGAGCCTTTACGCCAACTGGAATCCTACTTCGTCGACCCGCATCTACACCAACATGTACGGCGCGTGGCAGTATTTCAGCGACGGCGAGTCGCTCAGCAACAAGGGCTGGTACGCTTCGGCGTATGGCGGCATACAGCAGACAATGCCAAAAGACTGGCAGATAAGCTTCAACATCTTCGGCCAGTCGCCCTGGGTGTCACTGCAGGGCAAAGGCGACAAGTCGGTGGGATATACGCTGAACGTTAACAAGTCGTTCATGAAAAAGCGGCTCAATCTGTCGGCATACGCAGGCAACTTCTTCCGCAAATACAGGATATACGAGAACACAACAGAAAGTACCGGCTTCATACAGCGCTCTTCATACAAGTTCAACCAGCAGTACTTCGGCATCAGCGCGAGCTTCCGCATAGGCGAGCTGAAGGCTTCTGTCAAGAAGACCGAACGCTCGATAAACAATGACGACGTAAAAGGCGGCGACGACAACAGCGGCGGAAAGAGCTGAAGACACCGCCGCCCGTAACTGTTTCAACGGCCTTTCTAAGTTCCGGAGCCAATGCCTGCCAGCCTCTCCAGCGGCAGGCATTCTCTGTAAACAAAGCTTGCAACAAACTCGGTGATGTGTGCCTTGTCTGTACGTTTTGTTCCCGTGGAGACGTCAACGGAATAAGCTTCGCGGCAAATGCCGTGTTCCCATACCTCGTAATCTATCATGCAACTGTCCGTTTTGGAAGAATCAACCTGCCACAGACCGTCGGGACGTCCCTCTGAATCATAACTGCCGACAAGAATCTCACCCTTGAAGACACCCTTCACTGCACCGACTGGTCTGTCTCCTGACATGGAAAAAGATATGCGGCTGATGCCGTCGACAAAGTCGGTAGAGCTGTGGCGGCGCACGGCGAAATACTTGTACTTACCCTCATGCCGGCCTTCGCTATAATCAACTGCAAGCCTGCTGTGCATTCCTCCTCCTTTATGAGTAAACGTCCAACGGCCTTTCCTCAGTCCGCCGGAGTACTGCCCCGAAACCGTTTCAACAATCTTGCCGTGAGGAATGCTGTAAGACCTGCGCTTAAACCAGAACTGTCCTGAATAAACACGTCCGTCCGGCGTATCGTCATAATAATACACCGCCACTCCGCCGTCATACCTTCCGGAATAACGGTAACGGCCTTTGTTCCGGTCTCCAAAAGCCCGCAGCGACATCAACAGCCGCCTTACACACAAATTAAACATAACATAATACCTATTATCCATAACCATGCGCACAGTCCGCAGCAAGTACCTGGCATACAGACACAAAGCGTGGAGCTGAAAAATGCCATGTCTATGATGAAGGTCCTAGGAAAACCCAAAGAGAGATATAGCTTCTACACCCCACGCCGAAGCGTGAGAACCACCCTGCCTTCGTCTCTCTTTTCATGAAAATTTCCTAGGTTTTCATCATCGAGAAAAGCATTGCGCTTCTTTAAATAACATGTCCCATAAGGACAGTATGCCCTTAACAGGTGCAAATATAATGATTTTTCCGAAAACGGAAATATTTTTATCACAATAAAACTTGTCTGTCTTAATTTTTTTGAACAAGAGTACCGACAGGCTCGCCCACAAGCACCGCATAACGCATTGACATTCAACATATTAGCAAAAGCTTACCTTTTACGTCGCAAAAGGTAAGCTTTTACAAGCCAAAAGATAACCTTTGATGATGCAAAAGCTTATCTTTCGCAAAACGCCTTGACCTTTCCTGAAATTAGTTGACAGTTTTGTTGTTTAAAAACAGTTGTTGT